>JANYEF010000004.1 GCA_025363325.1 Nitrospira sp.
CATCCTGATAGAGCCCCTCTTCCGACGGCCGCCCCTGGCTCCGACCATAGCCGCGATAGTCGAACAGGAACACCGAGAGTCCTAACTGGTAGAGGAGCTTCAGATTTTCGAGACGGTGAATGACATTGCCGGCATTGCCATGGCACCAGAGTATGACCGGATGATCTGCCTGCGCCTCAACGTACCACCCGAACAACCGCGCCCCATCAGCAGCCTGAAACCACACCTCTTCAAGCGGCAGCCCACTGAGCCGAGCCCAGTCCCGATCTTGCCAAGGCTCGGGATGGTAGACGAAGAATTGATCGAGAATGCCCATGATCTTTTTGACAGAACATTTAGGTCATGGAGGAAACGAAAGGATCTGACAGGAGTGGCAGACGCTCGCGATATCTACTATTGGAGTTTCTGATCGATTTTCCTCCCAGCCTTCTTGAACCCTTCCACTGTCTTCGTGGCCGCCTTTTTCAACTTCTGCTCAATTTTATCTCCAAGATGCTTTTCCTCGATCTTCTTTGCCGCCTTGGAAAATCCTTGTTCTACTTTATTGCCGACCTTCTTGGCAGTGCTCTCGATCCGTTCGACCACCGTGCGGTTGTCGGTTGGTTCGCTCTCAGCCAACGCTGCGGAACCTGAAATAACCAAGATTGGCAGAAGCAGCCAGACTACTTTCCGTATTTGTCGTTGCAGTTGCATTGTCTACTTTCAACCTTGCGGAAAGCATACCACGAACTGACTAGCCGCTCCGATGGTTCGCGTGCTAGCCATCGTTCCCTCTCGGGTATATTTTGTGGCTACATCGGCAGCCTGAAACCAGACCTCTTCCAGCGGCAAGCCACTGATGCGAACCCAGTCTCGATCCTGCCAGAAATCAGGATGATAGACGAAGAATAAACCGAGGATGTTGATAGGGACCTCTGTGGAAGTGGGCCCCGGTCACGTCAAATCAGAACGACCATCCGACGCCGCCGGATACGATCTGCGATTGGAAATCGAGCTTGACCCTCTGGTTACCGGTGCCTCCACTGTCCCAGCTATACTGAGTCACGAAATATTTGTACTCGCCGAAGAGAAACAGTTGCTTCGTCACGAAGGCCCTTACCCCGCCGATAAATTGGTAAGCAAACGCGAGATCACCCGATGTCCCCGAAAGACCGACGTTCCCGCTCTGGATGTTGACATTGTAGAGGATCCCGGTTGAAGACCCAACTCCAGCACCGATGTAGGGCTGGATGGTCTCGCCAGGATACCGCAGTATCAGGTTGTACATCGTCGTGATGGCAATCAGGCTGCCCTGCGCCTGCGTCGTGCCGCCCCCCGACGTGGTTCGGGGAGCCCGTACACTTCCGCCCAGACCGAAGACTTCAATCTCAGCACCGACGATGTTCTTTGTGAACCAAGGATACATATCGAATTTGATCCCCGCACCGATCGTCCCCCGTACATCGGTATTGGAAATCCGATTGCCGCCGACGGAGAGATCCTTATCCTGGGGGAACAAACCTATGACATGCCCACTCAAGTAGAGATCAAATTTCTTAACGGGCAGGGGCGGAACTTCCTGTCCAAAAGCTCCGCCGGACCAACCTATGAACAGCACCACAGCTCCCAACGCGGTCATGCAAGCGCGAATTCTTACTCGATCGGCCATCGCAGTTTTGCCGTGCTGGTTGTTGATCGCCCCACGGCCTACTTCTTTTCAACCACTCCAGTTCCTTTTACATGAAAGATGTAACCGTTCAAGACCCAGGCCCAGAACCAGCGTTCTTCAACCGTAATATCGACCAATCGCGTTCCACCACTTTGCGCTAATGCCTATTGATAGGCATTGACGAAACGGCTGTTCTGGTTGATCGGAATAAACTGGAACAGCATGATCCCCGTGCTGGATCCCTCCCCAGTCCCCAGCCTCTGTTCGTTTGGGCCAACGGGAGCCGATGGAATGGTCAAGGGGATTGAAGAGCACGCCGTTACGGCAAGAACCAAAAAGATTCCCATCAAACCAGCTAATCTCTTCATGGCTTCCTCCAATGGTTCCGGATGGTCATCGCGGGAATCCCGCGCGGCGAAATCTAGCATAATAATCCTCACCTGGCAATTAGACCGGACTCCAAACAACCCACTTTCGTGAGATAATTCATTCCCTGGGTCGACCAAGAATTCTCTTGGCTCTCGGCCCTTGACCTAGCAACAATGCAGCTTCTTGGGTATACTCCGCACCAATCCTATGATCTTGGAGAGAGACTAGTCGTGTCTTCCACTCATACTCGTGAGCCTCATGTGGCTTCTGTCGCCTGTGACGTCCTCGTCGTCGGGGGCGGTCCGGCTGGATCAACGATCTCAGCGCTCTTGGCTGAACGGGGGTGGAACGTCCATATTCTGGAGAAGGACCATCACCCACGTTTCCATATCGGCGAATCACTGCTGCCCCATTCACTTCCCATGCTCAAACGCCTCGGCGTGCTGCCGGACATCGAAAAGATCGGCATCATCAAGTACGGCGCGGACATGGTATCGCACTACCATGGGCGATCAAGCATGTTCTATTTCGCCAAGGCCATCGACTCCTCCCAACCCTACGCATTCGAGGTCAAACGATCCGAGTTTGACGCCATCCTGATGAAGAACGCGGTGGCAAAAGGCGCTCACCTTCACGAAGGCCTGAAGGCGCAGCGCGTCGAATTTCGTCCTGGGTCGTCTTCAATCGTCCATGCCGAAGATCGGGCCGGGCGCCCCGTCGCCTGGGAAGCGAAGTTCGTCGTAGATGCCAGCGGCCGCGACACGTTTCTTTCCGCTCAACTAGGGGGGAAACATCGAAGCGCCACCCACAACAGCGCGGCGATCTTCGGACACTTCGAAGGGGTGACTCGACTGCCCGGCGGTGACGAAGGGAATATCACGGTCGGCTGGCACGACCACGGGTGGTGCTGGCTGATTCCCTTCAAAGACGGCACGATGAGCGTGGGTGTCGTCTGTTGGCCCGACTATATTCGATCGCGACAGGTCCCGCTCGACCAATTCCTGCTGGATACCCTCGCCCTGATGCCGCCCATCGCTGAGCGGATGAAGCAGGCCAAGCTCATGACCGAGGTCTACGCCGCCGCAAATTTTTCCTACCGTAGAGACACCATGTCCGGCGAGGGTTATCTCATGATAGGCGACGCGTTCGCCTTCATCGACCCCATGTTCTCCAGCGGTGTCCACCTCGCCTTGAACAGCGCAATGATGGGAGCCGACGTCGTTGAGGCCTACCTGCAACACTCCCCGGAATATAAGCCGAAACTTCGCCAGTTCGACCGCACCGTGCGGCGGGGGATCGATACATTTTCCTGGTTCATCCATCGATTCACTCAACCGGCCTTTCGGGACCTGTTCATGTCGACACGGAAGCCCCCCAAGATGGAACAGGCTGTCCTTTCGCTCTTGGCTGGTGATGTCTTTACCCAATCACGGGCGCGGCTGCCGCTTTTCCTTTTTAAAGTTGCCTACTACCTGACCTATGTGCTCAATTGGAAAGAGAATAGGACTGCGGCTCGTCGTCGCAGATTAGGGCTCCAGACCACCGTCACCAACCTGAAAGATTACGCCGTCAACCACAAGACCTAGCCGAGCGACCGAGAGGAGCGTCAGCGTGCGGCCCAGCCAGACACAACGATCCTACGCGGCAGGTCATCACACGTCGGAAGCGACGGTGCGCCCATGCCTGACCTATGTCGAGGCCACGAAGCTGACGGCCTGGATCGCCACGTCTGGCGCCCACCCCTTGGCGATCATTTCCTTCGGACAGACCATCCCGCGCACCAACTCATGTCCAACTATACAGCTCGACCTCCCGCAATTGGAGGGGCATCCCTTGCTTGAGATTTGGACGTCCGACCAGCCCGTAACGACTCTTCAAAAAAACGAATGTTCCTTGGCGATGAGCGGAGATGTCCTGGCAGGGACCATCTCCCTCGACGAGAAAGCGGGAACCACGCTGGATGCCACGACAGAGCTGGCCTACCGACAACTCCTTCACCACACACGTGAACTCGGGTTTCCCTATCTGTGGCGAGTCTGGAACTTTTTCCCGGATATCAATAAAGAAGAAGCCGGTCTGGAGCGGTATCGGCGATTTTGCATGGGACGCCATCAGGCGTTGGAGGCAAGCCTTCAGAACTTTCCCTCTGCCCTTCCCGCCGGCACGGCAGTGGGCACCCGATCCGGACCGCTGCAGCTCTACTTTCTGGCCGGGGCTCACCCCGCGGCCCATCTCGGGAACCCACGTCAAATGAACGCCTACGAGTATCCGAAGGACTACGGGCCCCGAAGCCCATCCTTTGCACGGGCGACTCTCTGTAGTTCAGAGAGCGGGCCTCAGCTCTTTATCGCCGGAACGGCCAGCGTCGTCGGACACACGAGCCGACATGTCGGTTACCCCAAAGAGCAGACACAAGAAATGGTTCACAATCTTCGGACCCTCATCGAACATGCGGATCGCATGGAACCGAAGGGAATAGGAACATCCCACCGCGCGATCTACAAGGTCTACGTGCGAAACCCGGATCAACTGCAATCCATCCGACAGGCTCTTCGCGACCCGCTCCTAAACTCCAGCCCGATATTGTTACTCCAGGGAGACCTATGCCGTCGGGAACTGCTAGTCGAGATCGAGGGGCTCGTCACGTCGGACTGATCTCACCCATGCGACTCCACTTCGCCTCTCCGAAACGGACAGGGCTCGCGTAGGTCACACGAAAGAGGGACCTGTAATGACTTTGGGCAACGGCAACGGTCAACACCTCGTCAATGGAAACGGGCATGGCAAGACTGCCCCCCCGCAGTTTTACTTTACGATCGACTGCGATTGGGTGCCCGGCTCTCACGTCGGACTTGAAATGCTGCTGGCCTTCTGTGACCGAACGCATCTCAAGGGGACGATCTTCTTCGCCGGCCGCTTCGCGGAAACCTATCCGCATTTGGTCCGGGACTGTCATGACCGCGGGCACCAGTTGGGAACGCACGGATGGGCCCACGGAGGGCTGGAGGACGACGAAGATTTTCGCACGGCCAGTTACGAGCAACAACGGGAATGGATCCGCCGTGCAACCGAGGCCGTGGAACAAGCCGCCGGCATTCGCCCGGTCGTATTCCGCGCGCCCAATCTCTCGATCGGCGAAACCACCCTCCGCGCCCTCGAACATGAAGGCTATCGGTACGATTCCTCCGTTCCGGCCAGGCGATTCGATATGGGATTTGGGCGAGTCCACTACCTCAATTATTTCTGGGCCCCGCGTGATCCGTATCGGCCATCGGGAGACGATTTGACGACGCCCGGGGAGAGTCCCTTGATCGAAGTCCCCCCGTCGTCGTGCCTTTTTCCGATCAACATGGCGACGCTGCGAACGCTCGGTCTACCGATGGTTCAACGCATGATCCGCTGGATCGGCTGCCGCTCACGCCACCTGGTCTTTTACTGTCATCCCTCCGAATTCGTGTACGCGAAAGATCAGGTCTTTCCGGACACGATGTCCAAGTGGAACCAGAAGGGCATGTGCCCGGCCAACCTCTCGCTGGTGGAAGAATTGCTCGACCATGTCCTCGAGCGCGGGTACGCCCCCACGCAAATGATGGAGACCACGGTACGTCGGCTTGACTTGGGGCAACCAATCGGACTAAAAGCAGAGAGTTTTCAGCCGGATCGAACCTATCGAGAGGAGGGGCAGCGATGAAACGCATATTATCTGGAATGGTTGTAGCCTGCTTAGTGGTGGCAGTCGTCGTAGGCTGCCGAGGCGGCGGACAGATTTACAACGTCAACGGTGCTTCGGTTCAAACCGCAACCGGCAAGGAACCGAGCATGGAAGATGTGCAGAAGGCCATTATTCAGGCAGGAGTCGGACTAGGGTGGACCATGGCTGTGGTGAAGTCCGGCGAGATCATGGGTACGCTCAATGTCCGCAGCCATCAGGCCGTCGTAACCATTCCCTACACGACCAAAACATACAGCATCCTCTACAAGGACAGTAGCAATCTCAAATATAACGCCGACAAACACACCATCCACGAAAACTACACCGGCTGGATTCAGCGATTAGATGGAGCCATTCGCTCGCGGCTGACCGCCGCCGGCATGTAGGATTCTTTTGTCCCTTGTCGCGCCGCGCGATGGGGGACAGTCCCCTCTTCTGCTGCCATCCAGCTATTTGCGTATCTGTCTCGCGGTTTCCTGCACACGATAGAGTTGCTCCATCACGGCTGACTCATTCCGCCCACGAAGAACTCGATACAGCCCCATCGGGCACATCCCGTTACGGAGCAACCTCCACGCCACCATCCGTGTAATCCGTACAATATCCAGCACTGGACAAAAATGGCTGGGCCGCGGTCCCGATCGTGGCATCACACTGACAGGCACACTACGGCAGGCAACGCCCCGTTTGGCCGCTTCGATCAGGATTTCGCTCTCAAAGACAAACCCATGCTTTCGATCATGCTTCAGTGTGACGTTTTGTAACAGGCTGCCTGGATACAGCCGAAATCCAGATTGGCTGTCTTCGATTGGCTGCCCCGCAGCCCAGCCGATCCAGAAATCGGCGATTCGGTTTGCCACATACCGCCAGAACGAGGCTCTTCGTTGATCGCGCCGACGAGCGCCAACGAGAAACGCGTTCGGATCGTCCAGAGACCGCTTCACGAAGGAGGGAATCTCTTCCGGCGCATGTTGCCCATCTGCATCCAGCGTGATCACTCCGATGGCCCCATGCGCCAGCGCATGCTCGAATCCACGCGAGAGGCTCCCAGCCTTCCCACAATTCTCTTCATTGCGCAGGACAGTCACATCAAGGCCGGCAACTGTACGAGATGTGCTATCGGCGGAGCCATCGTCCACCACAACCACGTTGGCGCACTGTTGCCGAGCGCGCATCGCCACGTCGCGTACCGTTTCGGCTTCGTTGTAGGCCGGGATAACAACCCAGTATAAACGGGCAGTCTCCAGCGACTCAGGAGACTGTTCGCCCGTCGCCCGTCGCTCGCGAAGCGTATCTCGTGACATGTCGCTCATCCCACGGTTGCCGATTGGTTCATTGCGCCATTGATTCAAAGATCATTCGCCACCATTCACATCTCGCCTTTTACCCCTTACCCCTCACGCCTTACCCCTTTCTGTTTTCGTCACGCCATGCCTCCGTTGACACCAATAATTTGGCCTGTAATGTATCCTGCTTCCTGAGAGGTGAGGAACGAGACTAGCGCCGCGACTTCATCCGGCGTACCCACTCGTTTCATCGGTACCAGCGCTTCGATCTGCTCCAGCTTGAACGCATCTCTTGTGGCTGGCGATTCGATCAAACCGGGGGCCACGACATTGACGGTGATGCCCCGTGAAGCCAATTCGATCGCTAACGATTTGCTCGCCCCATGCAACCCGGCCTTTGCGGCAGCATAATTCGTCTGACCACGGTTACCGGTCATACCGGCCAGCGAGGAAATCGACACGATTCGTCCCCAGCGCGTACCGATCATCGGCAGCAATAGCGGTTGCGTCACATTGAAGAACCCATTGAGCGAGAGATCGATGACTTTCGTCCATTGCTCGCTAGTCATACCAGCCATCGGCGCATCGTCATGCGCTCCAGCATTATTCACGACGACTTGAATCGGTCCGTCCCTCAGCAGCGTTTCAAGTGCATGGCGCGTGGCACCCCCATCGGTAATATCGAAGCTGACACTCGACGCCGACCCGCTATGCGCCCGAATCTTCTCGACCACTTGCTCGGCCAATTCAGGATGCCGACGGGCATGCACGATCACGGCATATCCATCTCCTGCCAGTCGTTCGGCGATGGCCGATCCGATGGCACCACTCCCTCCTGTCACCAGCGCGCGTTTCTGCGTCATGATTGCACGTGTTTCAAGAAAATCGAGGCCCGTCCTGTCATGACGTCCCGGCCTCCAGAGGAAATGGCAAATTGATACATGAAGCTATTGTCGCCTTCGAACAAGCGCGTGGCATCGATCGTGAGTTCCGCTGGACAGTCGTCGAGTCGGTCTACGCCGAGCACCACATTGCGCAGACCCCCGACATAGCCGATCAATCCGTCTGTCGATCGCGTTCGATTGAGAAGCCCCACGTGGACTCCCATCGCCTGTGCCGCATATTCCAGCCCCGTGACCGCTTCGAGGCGAGTGCCATGCCGCAGCGGATTCGCCGAATCGTGATGCGATCTCGTACAACAATGAATGGTCGTATCATCCCATGACTCTACCCGATCGATCAGACGCATCGCCCCTGCATGGGGGAGGAATGTATTCAATTCTTCCTTGGTCAATTGCGGCATGGATCAAGGTCCAGGATGAGCTGCTGACTATCCAGCAGGCTTAGCCTGACGCTCTGTGACCTGCCTGCGGCAATCACACTCAGCAGGGGCAACGATCGGGCAGCAGGATTGTCCTGTCGAACTTGCTCCAATGCAGGGTCTTGCAGGCGGCTTGCTTCGTCTTGATGTGCCTCTTCAAGACGCAGATGCATGCTTGCGAGAGAAGAGTCTGACGGCGGAGCTAACACGAGCGCGACGGCAAAGCCTGTCGCAATCGGACGGGCTTCGCTGAGCGGAGCAGGCACTGCCAGATCGTAGGCCACCAGCAACACCGGGCGTTGTTCCACACACACGAAAGTGATGGCTTCGAGCAGACCAGCAGCAAACGAATCGTCGTAGCAGGAGAGCGCCGTCGATGACTGCTGGCAGGTCGTGGCAATACCCCAATACCCGGAAGCCGTGTTGTGCACCGATTGATGAAAGAGCGTGGGCGAGATCACCCGCTCCGGCGTCGCCAGGGTGCGGCAGAGCATGTCCAGTACCCCCATTTCGCCGCCCGAGGAGGCAAAGACTGTGGGCACCTCGCGCGGATCGAGGCCCGATAGCGCTATCGCTTCCTGCGCGACGTGCACAGCCCACCGAACACAGTCGCTGCTCCGTCGTCGTTCGTTCGGAGGCAACAGCGCCGCTTCAGGATCGGGCACGGCGACAGGCGCAAATGGCTCGATACCGGCCAGCACCGCACGACCGGCACGCCATCCTTCGAGCCCTGCCGCCAGGAGACCAATACCTTGAATGCCCACTTTCATCGGAGCGTTCCCAGGATCAGGCTGCAATTGTTCCCACCGAATCCAAATATATTACTGAGAATTCGTCGAACTGGCCGCACGTCATTGTCACGCAGGATCCGGCTGTGCAGAGTCGGATCGATCCGTTCGCAGTTGAGCGTGCCCGGCAGAAAGCCATGCTTCAGGCAGAGCACGCCGATCAGTGCTTCCGTAATCCCCGCTGCGCCGAGAGTATGTCCGGTCCAGCCCTTCGTCGAACTGCAGGGAGTTGTGCGTCCAAAGATGCCGGAGACGGCCTTGTCTTCCACGGCGTCGTTAACTCTGGTCGCCGTGCCATGCAGATTGACATAGTCGATATCACTGGGCTGCAGACCGGCGCGCCCGAACGCATCCCGGATCGCCCTGATCGCTCCGGCTCCTTCTGGATGGGGATGGGACATGTGGTAGCCATCGGTACTCTCGCCATACCCCAACAGCGCGACCGCACCCCGCCGACTGACGCGCTCGTTGGATTCCAGCAGCGCAAATCCTGCGGCCTCGCCCAGCGACAGTCCATCGCGATCTTCGTCGCAGGGACGACAGGGACTCGTCGAGAGCAACTGAAGCGCCGAGAACCCATACAAGGTGGTCAAGCAGAGACTATCGACGCCGCCGACAATGGCGGCGTCGCACAGGCCGGCGCGCAACAAGCGATCGGCCGTCGCAAACACCTTTGCACTCGACGAACAGGCTGTCGAGACCACCATCGCGGGTCCGCACAAACCGAGACAGGTCCGCACGAAGTGGCCGAGCGAAAACATGTTGTGCGTATAGCGATACCGCGAGGTGTACCAGGCCGGCAGCGAGCCGGCGAGGTCCCGCGCCTGATAGGCATGCTCCGTTTCAAGAATGCCCGAGGTACTGGTACCCATGACGACGGCGACGCGGTGGGCGCCATACCGCTGCTTCGCTTCCGCCACCGCCACCATGAATCCATCCTGCTGCAACCCGAGCCAGGCCAACCGGTTATTGCGGCAATCGAATCGTTCCAACTCATTCCCGAGCGAGAAATCCTCAAGACCCTCGACTCGTCCGATGTAGGTCTTAAGGGGGACACCTTCGAAGTCGCAGGGTTTCAATCCCGAGCGCCGCTCACGCAAGGCTTGGAGAACAGGCCCCACGCCGCGACCGTTGGCCGTGACGAGGGTATAGGCCGTCAGGGTCAAGGACGTCATGGGTTGCACGTTAGGCAACATGGGAATCCTGTCCGGCTAAGAAGCCCGCAAAGAGGAGACAGCACAGAGATCCACAAGCTGCCGTCAGGCCGATCGCATGCAGCACAGGGATCTTCGAGAATGCGAGCACCCCGAACACCAGAATGGTCGTGCTGCTGCAGACCAGCAACCCGAAGACCGTCCGGCGTCGTTCCTCGCCCTGGTCCTCTGGACGATTGAAGAACAGCGCGTAATCGAGGCCCAGACCGATCACCAAGAGCAAGGTCGCGACATGAAACAACGACAACGATTCACCGGACAGGTTCACGATGCCTGTCACCACGATGAGGCCGGCGACAATCGGGACGAGCACGCGCCAGAGTTGCGGAAGAGATTTCAATCCGATTCCTAAGGCCACCGCAATGGCGACCGATCCCCATCCGAGCAACTGCAGGGTCCTGTTTCGATACTCTATCATCAGCCGGTTGGACTCTTCCTTGAGATCCACATACGAGACCGCCGCCTCCCCCCAGCCGGCCACCGCCGCCTTCAACCCCTGCCGATCGGCGACGCCTCGCAACGGCGCGACCGCCAGCCATCGTCCGTGATGTTCCACCATCAACGCCTCGATCTTGAGGCCCAATGACGTACCGTGGAAGGATTCACGATCGACCAAGGATTGGCTACGGGCCGCCTCGATTCCGGCCAGGAATGGAGCGAACAGGCCTGGCGCAAACGGCAATCCTTTCACCGCCTCGCGGAGCCGACCCTCCAATAAGGCAGGCTCTGGCAAGGCCTGCTGCCGCTGTCGTTGTACGCGCTGGCTGGGCACATAGCGCGACACCAAGTCGTATCCCGCCAGGGCGCCAGCCTCGCGAAGCCGATCCAGCTTCGGCATCACCGTTTCACTCCGCTGCAACAGATCTTCTTGCGTCGCAGCCTCGATCACCAGGAGATCCCGCACATCCGGCGCGCCCATTTCACCGCGCAGTTGCTGATCGAGTTGCTTCTTCTCCTCCGATACCGGACTGATCTTCGCTAGATCTTCTTCCCACAGAGGCGTATCTGACCATATCAGCACGATTGTCGCAAGAATGACCGCCACAGGTACCACGATCTTCGCCTTGGGCAGATGCGCCATCGTTCCAAGCAGATCGGCCCGGATCTCCCGTGGGACAAAACCGGCTGGGATACAGACCGGCAGCACCCATCGAGTCACCAACGCCGCGGTGCCCAGCCCCGCCAGAGCAAAGAGCCCCAGTTGCGCCAACGCGGGAAAGCCGGCGAGGAGCAGGGACGAAAACCCAATGGCCGTGGTCAGTACACCGAGACGCATCGTCGGCCAGATCGCCCGCATGGTCGCCTGAGCAGTATCTCGCCGGTTCAGATGACTGAACAAATGAATGGGGTAATCGTCGACGACGCCCAACAGCGTAATGCCGAATCCCAATGCGATGCCGTGAACAAACCCGAACCAGCTATTCACCGCGACCATACCGGCCAGAATCCCGCTCGAGAGCGGAATCAGACTGAGCAGGACCAGCGTCAGCGATCGATAGCTGACGTATAAAAAGAGGAACACCAAAGTGGCTGCCACTGTCGAGAGCCACCACACTTCCCGCTCGATCGTTCGCTGGATTTCAACGGCAAACACACCAGGGCCGCTCATGAGCAACCGAGCCGATGGTGACGACTCATTGAGCAGATGCTGAAACGACGTCCGGATATCCTGTTGAATCGCTTCCTGCGCATCGGCATCGAACCCGGCGGCCTTGGTTTCGACCACCAACAACGCTCGATGGCGATCGGCCGACATCCAGACTCCGCGATGCTTGGCTGGCGCCTCCCATCCAGACCAAGACTGGAGGATCCCGGGAAATTCCCCAGTGGGATCGGTCGGAATATACTCCTTCATCATCGGGGCGAGAGGAGAGCGCAGATCGTCGAGCCGTTGTTCGAGAGCGACGTGCAACGAGTCGACGGAAAAAGTATCGGTGCCTACTGTATGGCTCAAGAGATAGCGCGAGCGAAACAAGACCTGCCGCTCTTCGGGCGACAGCGCCTGCATGCCATTGCCCACGAAATCGACTTGGGAGTTCTTTCGCAGCCCTTCGCCCAGCGCTTTGCTGAGTCTGGCTAATTCATCCTGATGCGAGCCCTCGATGGCCAGGAGCATCAGCCGACCGGCCAGGCCCGACCGTACTTGAGTCAGCAACACCCGCTGTGTGGCCGTGGTCCCTTCGGGAAGCAGGTCGCCGAGTTCGCTATGCACTGACAGGCGGGTCGCCGTGAACAAAAGCGCACCGATGATGAGGACGACCCAGACAAGAACTGGCCACCGTGCGGCGTTCACTTGGATGGTCCCCGGCGGAGCGTCATCACCGAGCGGTCACCGTCCGGCGCGCGAATTGCGATGGTGGCAATGTGTCCCTCAGACCCTGACAACAACAGATAATCGACCACAGACTTCCCAGCTTGGTCGTGTGGACGGAGGAGCAATGTCCACTCACGGCTGGTGCCTTCGACGGTGGTTTCGTAGACCTTCTTCAGCTGCGTCACATCGCCCGTGAAGCTGGCCCGAAAGGCTTCGACAACACTGCGCAAGGCCGGATAGTCTTCCAGTGAAATGGTTTTCTTCACGTGCCTCCGTTCACTCTCGAAGGTCACCCGGTCTCCTTCAATGACGTAGCGTTCCCGGTACGGTTCCACCACTTCTTTTTCCAGCGTCGCCGGAGGCGTGAAGCGCAGCACGCCTCGCACAATCAGCGGCTCGGTGAGCAACGACGAATACGTCGCCTCTTCAAACGACACCGAAGCCTCCCGCCCTTCCTTCAGCGAGGCGACGACCTGCTCGACTGTCCAGGCGTTGATCGAGTGATCGCCGTCAGATGGCATACTCTCGACGGCCGCTGCCAGAGACCTGGTCAGCAGCAAGGTTCCCAGGATGAGGAACGTACTGGCCCGCAGGATGCTATGGCTCATCGTTCCAAAATTCATAAAAGTTAAACCAATTGTCCGGCGCGCGGCGGCAGGAGGCCTCAAGCCGATCGGCGTACCGTTGCGTCCACTGCTTCAGATCGGTGGCCCGCTGCTCATGCGAAAGTTGCACCCATTCGCTAAAGGATTCGAGATGCACCTCATACCGGTTCCCCCCCCGATAGAGCCCGAAAAACAGGACCACAGGCGCACGGACGACATGGGCCAATCGCATCGCTCCGGTCGGGAACCTGGCTTCACGGCCCAGAAAATTACAGACAACAGCCTGATCGCCCTGCATTACACGATCGCCCATGATGCCGACCACACCGCCCCTATCGAGACATTCTTTCACTCGCAACATCGTATCCGCCCCACCGACCTGGATGACCGTTTCAGCCACGGCGGGGTTCAGCTCCTGAATCAGGCCACGAATCAAGGGCGCGTTCTGCTCGTCCATAAGGACTCGAATCTCGATGTGCCGGCGGGAGAGTCCCACCGCACGAACCACTTCAAAGCTCCCGAGGTGCGACCCCAAGAGCACACAGCCACGGCCTTTCGCTAGCTCCCGATCGAGCGCGTCTAACCCATGCACCTGAATCTCGAACAGATCGAACCGGCCGAGCAGAAAATAGACCCGGTCAAGGATCGTTGAGGCAAACGCATGATAATGGCGAATGAGATCGCGCCAACTGGCGGGACGGCCGATCACCCGCTCACGGAATCGCCCGATCGCCCGGCGGGCTGCTCCTGAGCCCAGTAGAAAGTAGACACAAATCGGGTACAGCAGCGCCCGCGCAACCGGGCGGCCAAGCGACTGCGCCACCCACGCCATCATCCGAATGCTGGTGCGGCTGCCGCGCTCCTGCTGCTGTTGCCAGGGGAGACTCACACCCGTTCCACTTGCGCCTCTGTGCCAGGCGTGAACTCGATTGCGCCTGACGCAATGAGACGCGCATCGACCTGGCAGGAAAATGTGGCCCGACCGGCCCCCTCCTCATCCACGCGAATGGTCACAACCTCGCCCGGCCTGAGTGGAGAGGAAAACTTCACCCTAGGCAGACCCGTCACCACCAGCGACACCGCCGATCCACGGCGCAGGGTGTCGAGCACTTCGTTCAGTAGCACTACACCGGGCACAACGGGATAGCCGGGGAAATGCCCCGCAAGCGCCGGATAGTCGTAGCCGATCGACAGCACGCGCTCATGCACCATGGCGCTGCCCTGCAAGCCACTGCCGGGCCAGCTCACTGACCGATTCACGTGGTAATTTACCGGTGGCATTCCGAGGCAGACTTGGCACACAGACTAACGGGCGAGGCAGAAACACCGGATCGATGTGTGTCCGCAAGGCGCGCTGAATCTCTTCGCTGGTCTTTCCTGGAGCCACGACAAACGCCATCAGCCTCGTAACGAGATCGGTCCCCTCCTCAGGCAAGAAGAAGACACCGTCATGAACACCGTCGATCCCCAGCAATTTTTGATTCAAGTCTCCGAGCGACACACGATGACCGGCGATATTAATTTGATCCGCTCCCCGACCGTGCACGACGAACATCCCCCGCGCATCGACCGTGATGCGATCCGGCACCGGGACCGGAGCCGGAAGATACTCGGCATGCACCATCCACGACGTCTGGTCCTGCACCACACGCACGCCGTCTAATGGCCGCCAGGAATCGCCGTCTATCGTCCGCCGCTCGGCCACACTGCCGGCTTCGGCAAATCCGAAAATTTCGTGCACCTCGGCTTGAAAGTGCCGTTCGGCCTCCTGCGCCAATGCGCGAGAAAGGGGAGCGGTGGCGGACAGGATCAGCGCAACGGGTGGAACTCTCACCCCTTCGGTGACACAGGCGTGTAGATGCAAGGGCGTGGTCACGAGGATCCGTTGACCCGTCACATCGACCAAGGCGCTCCGGATGTCAGCGGGAAAGAGCGGTCGCCCCGCATGCATGACCAACCCATGCATGATCGGCAACATCACGGAGGCTTCCAGCCCAAACATATGTTGATGCGGAACGGTTGCCACCACCACGGCGCGCTCGCCACCTTTGATGCCGAGCCTGGATCCAGTTGCGTGAGCCACAGCAGTCAACGCCCCCCACGTTTTCTTGTTGGGCATCGGCTGGCCCGTACTCCCCGAAGTGAACGCGATTGCCACGACTTGATTCAAAGGAACACGTGGAATCTCATCTGGCCAGGGAGCCAAACCACCCCGAGGTTGGATCGAGACGGACTCGATCCCCTCAATCGTTTCCTCCCGATCTGTCAGTCCGTAGCTGTCGGGATAGTCGCCGGCAATGCGGCAAAGGGTCTGGGGAGCCCGGCTTTGCGGAAGCAAGGTCAGCTGGCGCCGTAGAATCGCGGCGGCAAATCCCACCAGAAACTCGTAACGGCTGGTCGCGAGATTGAGCACCGTGGGCCGATTGGGCAGCAACTCGGCGAGTCGAGTAACGTCAGACAAGAATTGACGCGCGGTGCGTGGACCATCCTGCTCCCAGGCCAGTACATCGTCCGGATTGTAGGGGCCGATTAAGGGGGTGTCATGCATTGCCACACCCGCGGTCACTTCGTACGGTTCTTCTCGATCGCGTTGGCCAGCGCCCGCAGGGAGGAAAAGATTACTGTGATTTCCGGATCGCTCGACTTGAGTTGATACCCGTATGTTTGGGAAATGGCCAGCGAGAGTTCTAACGCATCAATCGAATCGAGACCGAGCCCGTCGCCGAACAGGACCGCCTCAGGCTGTATAGTCGCCGGTTCGACCTTGAGCTTGAGCGTCTCGACGATCAACTTCGCGATGTCTTGTTCCAACAAGGATAACTGAGACATAGACGTACTCTTTCAATTCATAGCTGCACACTATGGCGACCGCATGGTCCGCTCGGCTTCCGAGTGTCCTCAACAGACCAGGGAACCGTTGACCGGAGAGACTCTCCTTTACGGCCCGGGTTTAACGAAAAATAACCCAAGATCAAATCTCAATTTGGCAAACGCAGCCTGGTAGGCCTGAAAGGATGATTGCCGGATCGCTGATTTCATGGCAAAAGCACCTCCCCAAAACATCTTTGCTCCCTGTCTGTCCCCTTCTTCCCGATACGATTTGTCAAAGATGAGTGTACGTCCAGGACCATACGCTTTGGCCTGGACGACGACCGTCGCATGAAATTCGCTAAAATCATAATGCGGAACCGACAACTCCACGGTCAGACGTTTGGCTCCCTCCTTAGGCTCCTCATAACTAGACGCCGTCCGGTAATAGCGAACCATCTGTGGAAATTCCACCTCTGCAATCTGCTTCAACATCTCGCCTGGTTGAGCTTCCCACGTGTGGGCCGCACCGGTCATGATAGAGGTAATCGGTCTCCCCTGCGCTACAGTCTCCGGCGTAATGACCGCAACCAAACCGGCGTCGAACTCCTTTTGACCAAGAGAATACCCGATGTCTTCGAATCGGATGCTGTGATGACACCCCGTGGCAAGAAGGAGCAAGAGAACACCCAAGGCAATGTTCGACCACTTTTTTAGATTTTGTGCGCGCCTTCTGCCGTCATACATCCTCTTCTCCTTTCCTGCCGGTACGATAATGGATGGCTTGACCGCATGATGGTCCCACATCGATCCATCCCACCGCTCTTTCAGCGTGCGTTGGATGAGGCCAGCCTACTTGACCGTCTGGATGATCAGACTGGCGACCTCTTGTTCGAGTAGCAAGGACTCTGAATGTTCCATCTTTCGTGCTAGCCTCGAATGGCTCTGTAGTCCCGCAAGAGCCCATTGAACAACTCGTGCAACGAACAATCGGTCAACCCGACCTCCTGCAACGCGCCGAGAATGGTTTCCGGCGGCACACAATACTCGGTCGTGTCCCACCAGTAGGCCATCAGAGTTTTCATTTCACGATTTCCTGTCGAGGCCGCGAAGGCGATGCCCATCACCGTTTTGATGTAGAAGCGCGAGAGGGACAGCAGCAGCGGCGACCGTGGCCGGCAGATGTCTAACAACAGCACAATCCCTCCAGGCTTCAGCACACGCCGATACTCAAAGAATGCGGTCTTCAGGTCGGAGACGTGGCGCATTGCGTAGCCCATGCTCAGGAAATCGAAACTCTGATCGGGGAACGGGAGCTGCTCTCCTATACCTCGCACTAAATTCCTGCAGGGGCCCTTCTGCGCTTCCCGTAACATCCCGATGCTCGGATCCAGGCCGATCACCCTGCCGAACGGGCCGACCACCTCGCGAGCACATTGTGCCACCAAGGCCGGCCCGCAGGCGACATCGAGCATGTGCATCCCAGCCTTGAGACCAGCTTCTCGGAGCGCCTTTCGCCGATACCAGAGCCCGGAGCCAAATCCGGTGGCCTTGTCGATGTTGCGATATTGATAGGCGGTGCGGTTAAACAGCTCGTTCAGAAATGCTTGCCGTTCCTCATCCTCGGAATAGTACCGGCGCAGCGGAGGATGGGGTGGCGCAGGCACCATAGGCACTTGGGCCGCGGGATGTCCACCGGATGGTTCTGTGGTGTAACTCATGGTAGGCCTCCCGAACCCTTCGGAGCCACACTTGTAGCAGGACTCTTTCGGGCGGGCAAGGGGGCGAACTGTCGTCTTAGAAGAATGCTTGGACGGAAAAGACGACGTCGTTGTCCCTGTCGCGGTGGTTGTATTCCATCCGCAACGCCCAATTCTGCAAGAGCGTATAGCGCGATCCGGCATACCAGCGGATATCGTCGGATTTGTCTCCGAGCGCATACCGCAAATAGGACCCCGACAACATCAGCTTCCAGTGATCCGTCACGTCGGCCAGCATCCCGACTGTCCCGCCGCCCCCGATCCGATGACGCTCTTCATAGGCCCTGCTGTAGTTCGCTTCCGCATCTGCAAACGCAAAATAGACTTCGCGCTTGAACAGCTGCGTTTCTGCCGCAGCGCCGATTCCTCCGTTGAACACGCCATTGCTACAGAGTTGGCAGCCGTTGTGCCGGATCGTTTGCATCCCCACGTTCACCTTCCAGGAGGGTACCTGCGAGAGGGAATCCATCGGGGCCAGTGAAAGAATATTGATCGGGCTAAACCTCTCGAGGCGGGCCTGCGATTGGTGGTGGTAGTGGCGTAACGCGAATGACATGACTTCTATTTGCGCGTCGGGCGTGAATCCTGGTTCCGGATCCAACAAGTCATGGTAGGCCGCGCGGACGGTCACTTCTTCGAACGCGCGATGATTTCTCCATCCCGCTCCGACACCGATTCGGCTGGTGCCGTGCCCTAGATCGGGCTGCTTCACATACGGTTCGATCTGCAGATCGCGCGGCGTCACTTTCAATTCGCTTCTCGCCCGTAGGATCGCCCGATTCTTGTCTCGAAATGGAGCGCCTTCCTCTCCTCCAACCGCACTATGCTGTAGCAGGTAATCCGATGCGGTCTCCAGCACGAAGGCTTGTCGATCCAGTTGCAACGCGCGAAATCCCTCTGCCTGCAATTCTGCGGGATTTCGAGTCAGGCGATCGAACCAGGCGCGCTCTTCAGACGACATCGACGCTCGCTTGCGCCGCACCAACGTGCTTCTGGACGGTCGAGACACCACCTCGCCGACTAGCCCGGACTCCCGCAACAGCCGAACGGTATCCACCGGGATGGTGTAGAACTGGAATCGGTCGAGCAACTGGATGGACGGCTCGGCAGCCTCGATGAGAGAGAGGATGTGATACGCGCAGTTTTCGCCGAAGAAAAAGTAATCGAAATAGGCATTTCCCAACTCCCAGGTGTGCATGAGGAGTCGCCGCACTTGGAGTTCCGTCAGGTTTAATCGGTATTCCCAAATATCTCGATTGTCGATGTCCCGGTATTCCTGCACTTTGAGATAGTACGGAATGGTCGAAAAGTATCCAGGGTACGCCCCGAACACACCCTTGACCGCATATTCCAGGCCCGCATCAGGAGGCAATTGTGCCGCATAGTTGATCGTGTAGGCGAGAATGCGGGTCTGCGGTGTTTGCTCCTTCCCATCCACGCGTAGGAACGTGTGGCCGAACATGGAAGACGGGTTATTCATGAATCCAGCCGGAAAGATGACGGTGATCGCGGCCGCATTGAATTCGTCGAACCATCGCGTGAAGCGTTCACAGGGCTGCAAGGGCAATCGACGCTCGTCGAACTGGAGCTTCTCGTTGAGCCAGTAATACCGCGCGACAAACGCGCATTGCGCCGACTGCTTCGATCGCCCGACGAGTTCAGTGGAAAAAAACATGGTTAGCGTCGCCCTCAACTCGGCCTGAGGATCGGTCTTACCCTCTGGAGCCAAAAAGAATCCAGGATCGTCCTGCATGCTGCTGATTCCGCCCGTCAGCGTGCGACGATAGTGCAGCAAGACATGCCACTCCCGCTCATCGGCGAGATGAGCCACAGCCGCACGATCTATGAGTTCGTTCAGATAGGAGACGTCGCCCGATTGAACCGCCCAGCTTGAAAGAGAACCGGTGCCTATGAGGAAGACGACCAGGAGGGAGACAAAGAAGAACCGAAAAGTCCCGTGGGGTTCCAGCATATGAAACCGGAACCCCACGGAAGCAACGCTACTTGCTCAGTGAAACTTTGGCCAGCATCGGGTGCGTGGCCACGGCTTCGTTCAAGGCCTTCACGAGAGCGACGGGAGAGGTTTCCCCTGCTGCAACAAGCGAGGCATACTTTTCCTGAGTCATCGCGAAAAACGCAGGCTGCTGAGCCGCTGGAATCCCCATCAAAGTCGCCAGCGAGGCAAGATGTTCACCCTGCCCCTGCGCCATATCCTGGGCCAGGTTCTCGAAATTCAGCGCGGCAAAGACGTTGACCTTCTCCTGCGCCCAGAACTTCCCATCGTTGGTGCAGCCGGAGGTGCCGCTGCTGATCCCGAACGTCTGATTGCCCATGAGTCCGTTCGTGGTCGCTTCCATGGTCTGAATACCAATGACCTTCTGATGCGGGTAGTTTTGCCACGCAATCTTGCCCAATCCACAACCCGGTCCGGTGTCTGGATTAGCTGCCAATGCAATTCCAGCTTGCGCTGCGACAAATGCGCCTACCACTGCGAGCAGAACCAGCTTCTTCATATGTCCTCCATATTGATAATGGTGAGTACCACGACACGATAAAACTCAATACCTCTGCGAGTATAGCCTAACCGCAAGGCAGTGCAACAACTTTTTTCCAATCCCGTTGACTCCTGTCGCACAACCGACCGGTCCTCCAAGGTCTCACTAAATTAACATACCTACATCCTACTTGGGGCGCTTCAGACTCGTTCAGGATTACACCATGGCCCTGACAATCGATCGTAGCTGATCGCTTGACCGCTGCACGACCTGACAATCATGATCGAGGACAGTGACGGTGCCATCGACAGTATATTCGGCTTCCACGAGTGCCGCTTCTCCCTCATCCACAAGTCGATAGCCCGCTGCGCTGGATACATTCGTTGCACGACGCTCAATGATTCCATGGCGCTCGTAGGTGACTGCCGTGCCCTCGATCGTGGGCGCACAGTGCACTGTTACATCGCCAAAGTGAGCAACCGTGGTAATCCGTCATTCTCCAGTTCTGACGATTTGATTGGATTGTCCCCACTCCAGAATTGGATTGGGCTGAGATAAGTCATCCATCAACGCCGTGAACTTATAGACCGGCACCACGACCATCCCAAAGAGCACGAACCCCTTCATCCACTTGTCGTTCATTTCTCCGCTGCCTTTGATGCCGCTGTTCCAATGATAGGCATTCTTCGTCATATTGATCGGGCATGGCAGGCGACGTTCAGCGTCATGAAACCGGCCAACGCCGTTCCGGCTACGATCTTTCTCATGAGATTCCAGTTCGTCATTGTGTATGTTCCTTTTGCCTGGAACGCTTCGCAGGCGGTCGCGCATGGTGACGACTCGCTTTGTCTTCCAAGCGAATGAAGTGAGGCATGATCTTTTCTTTCTGCAGTATCAGGAGTCCAATCCCGCGTGGGAGCGAAAACCTTTTTGGACCCGCAGAGCCAGGATTAAACAGCAGCGTCTTGCCGAACCATTCAACTTTCTGCCTATGCGTATGACCAAAGATGCAGAGGTCTGGCTGTTTTTCTTGGAGGAACGCTCGTCCTTCTTTCACCAACTTCCCGCTTTCATACAGAATATGACGGATGGCGATGAGGCGGCCGGCCAGTTCGATCACGGCCTCGGACGGAAATCCGCCCTGTTCATCATCGTCGACGTTGCCGGAGACGACGGTGACCGGCGCGATCTGCTCTAGCTGTTCGATCACGGACCGATCGCCAATGTCCCCGGCGTGGAGAATGTGATCGACGCCTTTAAAATGTCGTCGAACCGCCGGATCGAATAGGCCATGGGTATCGGCAATCACACCGATCCGAATGGCTCTCTTCTGATTCACGGTGCAGCAACCGGCTGGGAACCGAGTGAAGCCTGCTCCTGTTTCCAGTGGAACGTAAACGCCTCCGGTGATTTCTTCGGCAAGGCGGCAAGTTCCGCTTTCAATCGGTCGGCTCTGGCGGAAATCTGCACTGTTCATCATCAACATTGCCGAGATCGTTCTGCGACTCGATGCGGCGATGTTATGGAATGATCATGAACTTGCCAAGTTTGGCGGGACGGTACAGCGAAAAATCTCGTCGGTCTACGGTGAAGATGCGTTGAATCCGCTCACGCTCCGCCACAGCTACCAGTGCGGCATCGGCTAAATCCATGGGCAGCATGCGATACTTTTTCATCAAATCTCGCATGCGGCGATGATCATCAGCTTCCACTGGTAGCAGCCGGATTGTTTCTTCCGACACCAGCTCCCACAGCGCTTCCTGCGCCCGCCACGAGAAGTTCAGCAGATACATCGCTTCTGTGAAGGCAGGCCAGACCGTCACCAAGGGATCGCGGATTCTGGTGAGCGCCTCCACACAATCTTGATGATGCTGATCGTCGCGATGCAGGAGCGCCACCAGCGGGCCTGCGTCAACCAGGATCGCGTTCACCGGGCAGTCCGTCGCCGAAGGAGCAACCCGCGAAACTTCTTGCCGGTTTCCGCTGAGAGATCAGGAGGGCCTCCCGAAGCGCACCCAATCAGATGTTTCATGGCTTGGTAGGGAGTTGCGCCAACCTGCGCCTGCTGGTCTTCTTTTTCAAGAATGGTCAGGACATTCCGAATGACTTCGGACTTTGTGGTTCCGCGTTCTTTCGCGACACGCGAGACCAGTCGTTCAAGTCGAGCCGGCAAACGAACGCTTGTTCCCATGGTACCCTCTCATATGATCGTGTAGGACATCAGTGTATTACAAATCCTCTTGGGCCGCAAGAGGCGCTCGATTATTGAGACGTAGGATCGACGGAACAGATTCCTCGAGATGTGGATGAGCTGATGGGTCGTGCTAAGATCCGAGTGACGATTGCACCTGTTTCCAGTCGAAGGTAAACGGTTCCGGCGATTTCTTCGGCAAGGCGGCAAGCTCCGATTTCAATCGTTCGGCCCTGGCGGAAATCCACACTGTTCATCATCGACATTGCCGAGATCGTTCTGCGACTCGATGCGGCGATGTTATGGAATGATCATGAACTTGCCAAGTTTGGCGGGACGGTACAGCGAAAAATCTCGTCGGTCTACGGTGAAGATGCGTCGAATCCGCTCACGCTCCGCCACAGCTACCAGTGCGGCATCGGCCAAATCCATGGGCAGCATGCGATACTTTTTCATCAAATCTCGCATGCGGCGATGATCATCAGCTTCCACCGGTAGCAGCCGGACTGTTTCTTCCAACACCAGCTCCCACAGCGCATCTTGCGCGCGCCACGAGAAGTTCAGTAGATACATCGCTTCTGTGAAGGCAGGCCAGACCGTCACCAGAGGGTCGCGGATTTCGGTGAGAGCCTCCACACATTTTTGATGGTGCTGATCATCGCGATGCAGGAGCGCCACCAGCGGGCCTGCGTCAACCAGGATCGCGCTCATAGGGCAGTCCGTCGCCGCAGAAGCCCCCCGCGAAACTTTTTGCCAGTTTCCGTTGAGAGGTCAGAAGGACCTCCTGAAGCGCACCCAATCAGGTGTTTCATAGCTTGGTAGGGAGTGGCGTCACCGTGCGCCTTCTGGTCGTCCTTTTCAAGAATGGTCAGGACACTACGGATGACTTCTGATTTTGTGGCTCCACGCTCTTTCGCGACACGCGAGACCAGTCTTTCAAGTCGAGCCGGCAAACGAACGCTTGTTCCCATGGTACCCTCTCATATGATCGTGTAGGACATC
>JANYEF010000006.1 GCA_025363325.1 Nitrospira sp.
ATTCCCGGCTGGCCAAGGGCAACAGGCGGTTATCATACAACTCGACGATAGCCGGCTGCCACATGATCCAGCGGCCCATCGTCGATGTCTGGTGATCAAGCACCTTCCCCTGCTGATCTTCCACAAAAAACTCCACCGTGAAGTATCGATCGGGATCGCCCGTCGGAATCTTATGGCCGGCTCCTGCATTGATCAACGTGAGCGTAAATCCGACTCGATCGCCCGGCTTGGGCGAAGCAGTATCGGCCTTCACTTGCACCGCCACCGCCCGCTTCACCATATCGGGGTCGTGCCCGCCGCGCCAGAGGTGCCGGCGTCCACGTCGGATCGGACTATTCAGCGCCACCGGCCGATCGATTTCAGGCATGTGGCAACTCTGACATATGAAGCCCCGCTCCTGCATGAAAAACTTGCCTTCGTATTCCGCGTACGTCCCGCACGGTCCCACGTTATAAAACTGGGCCGGCCCGGACACGACATTGTGACAGCGATTACAGACCTGCGCGGTCCTAAAATTCGGATCGAACTTGGTCGGGTGCGGCGCAGCAGAATCGTCGAACGGTCCGTAGATGATTCCGTCCCGCACATGACAGGCCGCGCAGGTCACCGATTCTTTCTGATACTCTTTATCGTACTGGGGATTGGGCGCTTGAATCGCCTTCTCCACCCGCCCTCGCGGAATCTCTTTCACCAACGTCGGCTGCTGGTTTTCCAGTGGGGTGTGGCAATTCAAACACACCCAAATATTCTTATCCTTTGTCCAATAGGCTTGAAAGAACGGATCCTCATAGGCATGGGCGTGGATACTCGTCTTCCATTCGTCGTAGATCTCGCGATGGCATTTTCCGCAAGACTCGGCCTTCAAGCTCGTCAGACCTTCCGGGATTTTTTGAAACGGAATCGCATGGGCATATTCATCGCGCAGCCCGAAAATCACGACCGGTTTGACTTCGGTGTAATACACATAGACGGCCACGCCAGCCAAGACACAACCGAGCAGAATTTTGACAGAGGTCTTCATGCAGCTAACAGCGCCTGGATGTGGCGATTGACCGAGGCAGCCAAGGCCGTCAGATGATACCCCCCTTCGAGCGACGAGAGAATGCGCCCGCAGGCATGGCGCTTGGCGATTCCGGCCACGATGCCGGTGAGGTCCGCGTAGCCCTCTTCGGTCAACCCCATGCTCGCGAGAGGATCGTCCCTATGCGCATCGAAGCCGGCTGAGATGATCACGAATTCCGGCTTGAATGCATCGGCCGCCGGCACTAACGATTTCTGAAAGATGGCTCGATACTCCTCATCGCCCTCACCCGCTTCCATCGGCGCATTAATCGTGAACCCTTCCCCTGCCCCTCGGCCTCGCTCCGTCGCGCGGCCCGTGCCAGGATAGTGCGGATACTGATGCGTGCTGAAGAACAGCACCGAGGGATCATCTTCAAAACTATGTTGCGTGCCGTTGCCATGGTGCACGTCCCAATCGACAATCAACACGCGCGTAAGACCATGCTTTTTCTGCACATAGCGTGCGGCAATCGCCACATTATTAAAGAGACAGAAGCCCATCGCGCGCCCCGCTTCGGCATGATGCCCCGGCGGCCTCACCGCACAAAATACATGGTCCACTTGCCGGCTCATGATCGCATCGACAGCGGCCAACGCACCGCCGACTGCCAGATAGGCAGCGGTCAATGAGCCGGGAGACATGGAGGTATCGGGATCGAGCGAGACCCGCCCGTTCGTCGGGCCGTGGGTCTTCAGCATCGCGAGATACGCGGGCTCGTGGATCTGCGTGATCCATTCGTCTTCAGCCTCTCGCGGTTCAATCCTGGTCAGCCGAGCCGCCGTACCGCTCTGTTCCAGCTGCTGCATGATGGCGCGCAGCCGATTGGGCGACTCAGGATGCCCGGCCCCCATGTCATGGTCGAGATAGCGTGGATCGTAAACGAGTCCGGTGTGTCCCATAATGCAAACCAGTGATCGGTGACGAGTGATGGGTGATCAGTAGTCATAAATGGGAGCTCACGCACCCCACTCATCACCCTTCACGCATCACTCATCACATATGCGAATCGTAGCATGCAGGAAAGCGCATAGACAACGAGCGCTCGCCGCTGCTATCGTCTCTCAAACCGGAGGGAAAGATGCCAAATCCACGAATCGAACCGCTGAAGAGAGTCCTCGCTATTGATCCGAACGACGAGGTGGCCTGGTTTGGTCTCGGGAAGGCCTACATGGAGGACGCGAACTTCGCAGAAGCAGCCAAAGCCCTGCAACAATGCGTTACGGTGAAACCTACCTACTCAGCCGCCTACTATGCCCTGGCCCAATCACTCCACAAGTTGGGTCGAATCGACGAATGCCGAACCGTCTGCGCCACCGGCATTGATGTGTCCACGAAAAACGGAGACGCGATGGTGACGAAGAATTTCGAAC
>JANYEF010000067.1 GCA_025363325.1 Nitrospira sp.
GCCGGAGACGGTTTACGTCGTGCCGATCAAAAGCGACTCCGAGCATTTTCCTCCCGACGGAAAGTTGCGCGTGTATCGCAGACGGGCGGGAACGAGTGGGAAGCGCTCACGAACGGTCTGCCGCAGCGCGATTGCTATGTGAATGTGTTGCGCGATGCGATGACCGTGGACTCACTCGATCCGTGCGGCATCTATTTCGGGACATCCGGCGGGCTAGTGTATGGCTCGGCGGATGCCGGTGACAGCTGGACTCCAATCGTCCGGGATCTTCCATCTGTATTGTCTGTGGAGGTCCAGACGTTGCCATGATACGGGTCGTGCTCCCGGCACATCTGCGGACGCTGGCGCGGGTCGACGGGGAAGTGACTTTGGACGTCCCTGATCCGGTGACCCAACACTCGGTGCTCGACGCGCTCGAAGCGCGGTATCCGATGTTGCGTGGAACCGTCCGTGATCATGTGACTCTCAAGCGCCGAGCATTCGTGAGATTCTTCGCCTGCGAGCAGGATCTCTCCCATGAATCGCCGGATGCCCCGCTACCCGACGCGGTCGCAACGGGGGCCGAGCCGTTTCTGATCGTGGGAGCCATGGCAGGAGGCTAGTCACGCATGTCGATTTCGAGCCGTCTCGTTCGACTAAGAGGTAGAGCCTGACTTCATTGGTGAAGGCAATCTGCAAGAGATACGATCGAAGTGCGCCCCTTTGAATCAACCCACGAGAAGGATCTCTCGACAAACGGATGAGGGAGGGCCACAGAGCATGCCTTGATCTTGATGTGAACATGCGAATACAGTTTCTTTGGAATTTTCACCAATCGATCACCATCACATAAAGGAGGTTCTTATGCGTTTCACATTCGTTCCCCTCACCTGCCTCGCGCTGGCTCTTATCGCATCTCCCGTCTTGGCCAAGGAGAAGAAACACGAAAAGCAGATGGACCCCCAAGCGATGATGGAGATATGGAAGAACCTGGCCACGCCCGGTGAGCCGCACAAGCTGTTTGCCAGCCTGGCCGGCAGCTGGACGACCACGACTAAAGAATGGATGGAGCCGGGCAAGCCACCAACAGAATCAACCGGGACCGCAGAGATGAAGATGCTGCTCGACGGGCGCTTTCTCTACCAAGAATATAACGCCCAGATGATGGGACAGCCCTTCTCCGGCGTCGGCATCGACGCCTACGACAACATGACCAAGAAATATATGACGGCCTGGATCGATACGATGGGTACGGGGATTTTTATGATGGAAGGCACAGCCAGCGCCGACGGCAAGACCATCACGCTGAAGGGGTCGCACCCTGAGCCTGGTGGAGGGAAAATGACGCATCGCGCGGTCTGGAAGATCGTCGACAATAATACTCAGACGTTCGACATGTACGGAGCTCACCACGGCGGCAAGGAAATGAAGGTGCTGGAGATCACCTATACACGGAAGCCTTAACGAAAAAGTGCACCGCGCGCAGGAAGATTCTTGATTCTTCCGCGCGCGGCGGACGCTTGCCGGTTCAAACGTCCGAAATACCGTCGATTCCATTTTCCACTCCACGTAACCTGGCCTTACTCACGCGCTCTACGCCTCACGCCCGACCATGACCTTGACTCCCCTCCAACCGCTGTGATTAGGTCTCTCGCCGATCTTCACAGGACAAGTAATTCTCTAATGATGACGATGCTTCGGGCCGACCAGATCCAACCACGGTTACTCGCCTGCGCTTTCGCCATATTCCTCTGCTTAATCGGCGCCGGCTGTCAAAAAGAAAGCCAGGCGATCGTCTCGATCGCGCTCCATCCGACCAACGCGGACATCCTCTATGTCGCGACGAACGACTCCGTCTATAAGTCGCGCGACGGGGGTCAGCTGTGGGAGCGGTTCCCGAGTTTCAGCGCCAGACGGGTGACGACTCTCGCGATCGATCCTCAGTTCCCGGCCACGATCTATGCAGGCACGATGGCCGACGCCGTCTACAAGAGTCCGGATGGCGGGCAACATTGGCTCCCCCACAACGTTGGACTCAAAGAGCACGTCTCCTTTATCAATCAATTCGTCTTTCACCCGACGGACCACGATCAAATCTACGCGGCCACAACCGTTGGAGCCTTCTACACCAAAGACGGCGGGCGTGAATGGGAAGAACGCATGGCTGGAATGAAGGAAGTCCACATCGTGGTCTCCATCGCCATGCATCCGCGCGATGCTCGGGTCCTCTACGCGGGGACCACGGGAGGGATCTATCGGTCCGACAACGCCGGGATGGGATGGAAGAAAATCAATAGCGGACTGATTCCAGAACAGGAGCTGATGGGAGCGATGGCGCTGGGGGTCAATGTCATTGTCTTCGATGTGGTCAACACAGACATCGTCTATGCCGGAACCACGAAGGGTCTCTTCCGTACCGCGACGCGTGGTGAACAATGGGAGCGGATCGGGCAATCACTCCCTGATCTGTTCGTGAGCAGTATCCTCCTCGACCCGACCCAGCCACAGACGCTCTATATCGGAGGGCCGGGGGGAGTCTGGAAAAGCCCCGACAGCGGACAATCCTGGACCGCGATCAACCGCGGATTGGGCTCGCTGAATATTCGCGCCCTCGCGATGAGCCAACGCGACTCACACATACTCTATGCCGGCACGAACGGCAGCGGCCTCTACCGCTCAACCGACGCCGGCGCAGCCTGGACGCCCCTGCCGCTCAAGGCCGCGCCGGATCAGACTCAGTAACCGCTCTTCGGCGACGCGCCACCGTGCTGATATCGGCTGCTGTAGGCCAGCATCTGGTCCGACAAAGCCTTCCATTCCTCGACCGTCATGAAGTCCTTCATCTTGAAACGGAGCGAGAGAATCTTCGTGGCTGACTGCATTCGCTGATTGTTCGCCTCATCCAGAATCTTGGTGAACTCCTCTGGAGTCGCCGCGTAATTCGCATTCAATTCATACATCCGGCGGTGCCCCGCACGAGCTTGCTCGCGACCGGTCTTCAATTCCGCGACAATGTCGTTCACGACGGATTTGACCTGCTCGGCCTTGCCCTGATCCTTGACGGTGCGATCGATCAATGAGGCCATATCCTGCTGCCCCTTCTGCCAGTAGGCATCCCCCTTTTCTTCACCGGCCATCCCATAATGATGATGGGACGAACAACCAGCCAAGGCGAGCACGGCAACGAGTCCAAGGACATATTGCTGAATACGCTTCATACTACCCTCCATGAAATATGGATGAAATGCACACACTACTCTAGCAGGATGCTGAAAAAGTTTTGCAGCACAATGGAAATTCAATGGCCCTCGCGGCAGAAGTAATGGAAGAATACCCGACAGGATGCTCAAAAAGTTCGTCCAGCAAGGCCGCAGCGAGTGAAGGCCCGAGGCGTACCCTCTGGGTACGTTGAGGGTCTGAACGATGCGAGAACGCCGCTGGCGGACTTTTTCAGCATCCTGCTAGTCTGTTGTCATAACGACGGTCCATCCCGTATCATTCGTCCCGGCCATCATGTCTGAACCTTCTCCTCCCCCAACCGATCATACCCTGGCGCTCCGAGAGGAGTTCCGTCATCACCTCGAAACGTTCTACGCCCAACTCAAGCTGGCGCCGCCCTATGAGAGCGTCGAGAAGGCCATTCGTTCCCTCACGACCTCGGTCCACTCGTTGCCGCCGTTGGAACGGGCGCGTCTGGCTACCGACGCGACCGCACGGTGGCAGCACTTCCGCCAGGCCTTTGAATCGTCCGGGCTCAACAAGAAACATCGCGGCATCATTGCAGGTCTCGCCCGCAACCGGTCCGACCTGAAACTCCCCGCCGAATACGATATTTTCCTGAGTCTGTATCTCTCCTAATTTTGTTCATTTGGTTTGTTTGGTTTGTCTTGTTTATTTGGTTGAACCAGACCAACTCGATGAACTAAACAAACCAGGTTCGTCTCAGGACGGAAGTCTGGCTCCTTCGAGCACCTCACGGAGTTCTTGATACACCGTCATAAGCCGGGCGCTCTCTAGCCGATAGGCGAATACGACCGTGAGGGCTCCAGACAGTAACAACACCAGTCCCAAACCGACAATCCCAAACGCCAACACCACTCCACCGAGTGCCGCCATTTCGCCCTCGATAAACAAGGCGATCAGACTCCCCACCATACCCGCCGCCACCAGAGCAAACCAGGTGCCGGTGAGAAGAGCCGAGGACCAAGGAGTGAGCTTTCGGCAGAGCACCGCGAGCTCGTTGCCTTCCGGAGACAAGAAGATCAAGCCTTTTAACGGCCACAAGGTTCTGAAACCTACGCCGAACAGCCGGTATTTCTGGCGAATCACGATCTGGTTCAGATCCTGGAAAAACCGCGCGGTTCCATGCGGCAACGTCAAGATACCGCCGGCATCAAACCGGTCGGCCAGCTGCGTCATGGTCGTATGCGTGAATCGATCGTGCGTGCGGGCAACCCCGCATCCATACCGACTCGCATCCGGCGTGAGGCGCACGAAGTAGAGCCAGTCTCCGAGAATGAGACCGAGACACAACGCACCAGCGAAGAAGCCAGCGAGAATCATGCTCGTACCTATCCCATAGGGGCCTCGGGTGAATCAAGTGACGGGACCGAGAGAATCTGTTGACTCGTCGCAGCGAGTTGGCTAGAGTACGTATGTTGTTCAGGCGGTTCCCCTCGCTCCATTCAGGTGCTCCGCCGCACAAATTCCCCCCCTCTGTAGTTGCGACAGTCGGCCATCCCTTCCTTGGTCGAGGAGTGCACGGAGCATTTTTTAATGTGGAGTCGGAGGTGACATGGATTTAGCGAAAATTGAGCGCGTCTACACGTCCTACGCCGGAGTCTACGATCGGATCTTCGGGAAGGTGTTTCACGAAGGACGTGAGTCAGTGATTCGGAATTTGAACGTCCAGCCTGATGAGAAAATCCTCGAAGTGGGAATTGGAACCGGGCTGGCCCTGCCGATGTACCCCCGCCATTGCCAGATCGTCGGTATCGATTTTTCAGAAGGCATGCTGGACAAAGCAAAGCAGCGAGCGGCAGAACACCGGATGGACCATGTAGAACTGCACCGGATGGATGCCGGCGCGATGGAATTCAAGGACGATAGTTTCGACACCGTCGTCGCGGCCTACGTCGTCACCGCTGTCCCCGACTACCGCAAGGTCGTCAGCGAAATGATCCGCGTCTGCCGACCCGGCGGACGGATCGTCATGCTGAATCACTTCAGTAACGACAATAAGATCATCGCCGCCATCGAGAAAGCAATTTCCCCATTCACAAACCGCTTAGGGTGGCGGACAGACCTGTCACTCCAGACGGTGTTGGATGGGACGTCGCTGCACGTCGCCCGGAAGCAGAATGTGAATCCGTTGCGCTTGTGGGCCTTGGTGGAATGTGTGAACGGGAAGAACGGGAACGGCAAGACTCACATCAACGGCGTGAAAAATGGGAACGGCGCTGCGGCCTATGCACATATCAACGGCACGCGTCTGCCGGAACATGCCAACGGACAAGCGCTGGTCTAATTTGGTCTATCAGGTTGGTCTGGTTTATCCGGTTAGTCTGGTTCAACCAAACAAACAAGACAAACC
>JANYEF010000090.1 GCA_025363325.1 Nitrospira sp.
CATTGCGGGAACCGAACTCGCGATCGAGGTGGCCGGCACCGAGTTATCGACGAATATGTCGATGATCGGATCAGTCGCGGGCATCACCAAGTGCGTCTCAATGGGATCCCTGGACCTCGCCCTACAGGAACGGTTTGGAAAAAAGTTCGTCGCCTCTGGTGGAACCGCCTCCTTAGATGAAGCGATCAAGAAGAAATTCGCCAAGAAAGAAATGTTGCTGGCCAAGAACCTGGCAACCATGCAGGCGGCCTATGAAATCGCCAGTGAATGGGCCGAGAAGAATAAGTATGAGCTGCGAGTCGGCAATCCTGCCGTTGCGGTTTAACGAGAGAGAAGGAACCAGCTCGCATGTATAACGTAGCGCAAGTCATCGACGAGAAATGCGTAGCCAAAAAGGGCTGTCGACTGTGCATCATGTATTGCCCGGAGGCCAACTGCCTCGACCTCAATCCAACCAAGATGGTAGCCGAAGTGACCATCGACCGTTGTAAGGGCTGCGACCTCTGCGTGGTCGTCTGCGATGCGGCCAAGCATTATGCCATCAAAATGCAGGCAGTCAGCGCCACCGGGCAGCTGATGTCCAAAAGAGGTGAGTCCGCCGCGCTTGGGCAGGCCTACCAAGGATAACCGTTTCGTGTAGCGGGTCTCCCGCGCAAGACCCCATGGCGCCTGCGCTATGGGGTTTTTTGTTGGTGCCGCTATGGAAGGAACAGATGGAAACAGAAGACAATGTCATTGATGAGCTCGTTCGAGAGATTGCCGGTCTGATCCACGAGTACCCAAAAGTACTCGAACGACGGGCAGCCGATATTCATGCCAGCGGGAAAGACCCTGAATTGGCGCAGACACTCATCAAGGCGGCTGATACCATGCGCGACAGTGGGAATCTCTATCTGACATGGGCGAAGCACTACGCCTCCGTCGCAGCAGGCAATACTGACGCATCCTCAGATGAGGACGAAACTCAGGACTTCGACGTATAACGAAATAGAGGCAGCAGGGCAAACGATTCTCCTGATAGAAGAAAATCTCCCCCCGGCAGATATCTTTTGCTAGAATACGAAGCCCGACGACGGACTGTCTCGTTCCCCGGTAGCTCAGTGGTAGAGCAGCCGGCTGTTAACCGGCTGGTCGCAGGTTCGACTCCTGCCCGGGGAGCCACCATCTCAAGGCCTTCGAGACCTCTCTCGAAGGCCTTTGGCGTCTTCATTAATACTGGATCATCCAGCCCGTGATGCTCACGGGTCCCGCCTAACAAGCTCCAGAAAAGCTATATCGCTCGCGAGGACTTCGATAGTCCATACGTGTGGCACAGAAAGGAGAATGCTCGCACAGAATGCTCATAAAGGCCGCCCTGCATGGCCGCAGCGGGTGAAAGACCTCAAAGTACCCTTTGGGGTACGTTGAGGATCTGTACAATGCAGAACGTCGCTGGCGGACTTTTTGAGCATCCTGCTAGGACTGACGTCTACAGATCCATCCGTGGCAACAACCACTTCGCCGCAGCCCGTAGTGGAAATGCCAGGAAAGCCCTCTCATCTGAATTTATCACGCCCTGGCGATTCTTACTGCGGAGCCATGGATCTTTTCCTTATGATGACCTCCATGTCACCCGACTGGCGAGATTTTACACCGGCCATCTGGCTCCGCAGCCCGCATTTCATGACGGTGTTCCCAGGCTATTGGCCTCGCCCAGCGCTCCTGGCCGGAGTCCCGACCGAGTCGCGGCTCTTCACTACCGAGCCTCACACCCAGTTACTCGGCTTCTGCCACTGGCAGCCACACCGCACCGCGTGCCGGACCGTGGTCCTCGTGCACGGACTTGAAGGCTGTAGCGAGTCGCACTATATGCGTGGCATCGCCGCGAAAGCCTATCGTGCGGGATTCAATGTCATCCGGATGAATCAACGGACCTGTGGCGGAACCGAGCACCTGACGCCGACGCTCTACAACAGCGGCTTGAGCCAGGACTACCGCGCCATCGTCCATGAATTGGCGCATGTGGATGGATTAGATCGCATCTGGCTTGTCGGCTATTCGATGGGAGGGAATCTCGTCCTGAAAGCAGCCGGAGAAGCCGGCTCGTCAGAAACAGCTATGGCTGGCGCGATCGCGGTCTGTCCCAATATCGACCCCCCGCAATGCGTCGAAGCCTTGGAACAGCCCCGCAACTGGATCTATCACAGACATTTCCTCGTGAGCTTGAAGGCGCGACTCCGTCGAAAGGCCGCGCTCTTTCCCGGCAGGTGGGATCTCAAGGAGCTCGATGGCATCGCCTGGATGAGCGAATTCGACGACCGCTACACAGCCCCTGACGGAGGGTACGCCAGCGGAGCCGACTACTACAATCGCTCAGGCGCATGTCATGTGCTCGATTCCATCGCCGTCCCCACCCTCATCATCACGGCGCAAGATGATCCCTTTATTCCCTACCCCATGTTTACGGTACCGCTGATTCAGCGCCACCCTAAGATTCGGGTGCTCGCGCCTCGCCACGGGGGACATTGCGGATTCATTCACTGGGCACACAATGGAGAAGATTCCTACTGGGCAGAGAACCGGATTATGGATTTTCTGCAAGAGCGAACGTGAGGAGAACCGGCTGCGTCGGGCTCGGCGCAGCCGGTGAACTTGGAGACTACGCCGCTTTGCGCAGCTTGCGAGAGTCCATGGCAGCCACAAGTGGCGCGCACTTCTGCACCCAACTCAGAATGAGCCAGGCGCTGCTGGCGACAATCGCTGCAATAAAAATCCAGTTATAGATCCCTTTCCCTGTCTTACTCAAGAACGGATCGAAGACATAGAGCAACACGCCATAGGAAATCGCCACGATCGCGAGTGCCGTCACCGGCAGAATCAATGCCCGGTAGGGCATGAGCCACTTCCAGTCATCCGGCGGTTCCGACGTCAATTGACGAGCCCCAAACCACGCAATCACAAGCACACCCCCATAGCCGATGAACTGCACTAGATCGGAGGCATGCAGTTTCCCTATTGTCGTGTCATGGAAAAGCGGGATGTGTCCCAGGATCACGGCGAACAAAAACGTCAAGACTATCGCCACCCCATATTCCATCATCCACTTGCGTGCTTTCATACTATCCCCCCTCTCGCGGTCTCTCGCATCACATGTTGTCATGAGACGGCAAAACCATAGAGAAGCATAGCATCTCCTCATCGAGCCTGTTTAATCAATTGATTATATGGGGAAGCTGAGAGGGTGCACGCTGGTCAACCCGATCAGGTTGGTTGAAGGTGGGCACGCACTTCCTGCACGTAGGTTTTGAACGGATCCGGCATCGGAAATGGCGCCTGGCCACGCA
>JANYEF010000101.1 GCA_025363325.1 Nitrospira sp.
CGAACCCAGAATGACCTCAGGAAGTTGATTAAGCAGGAGAAGGCTGATGCGGTGTCACGGAAACGGGTGCGGCGTCGTGAGCCAATTGCCAATCAGCCGGCGGTTCTTCTATTCAATCGAGCGTCCGTCACATACGGGGAAGCAAGTTTTCTCGAGTACTTCCGCGTCCTGGAATATTTCGCCCAGTCTGGTTTTGAGATAGAAGTACAAAAATCAAGAAGGGACGAATCAGTACCCGTGCGTAGTCTCATTCGGATTGTCCAAGATCGATCCGATAAAGTCCAGATGCTGCACCTCCTCAGAGCAGTCACAACTCCGACACAACGTGGTCGGCTCTTAGATTATGCCGTGCACCATAAGCTGGGACATTATAAAGATTTGGATTCTCTGGCAGAGAGCTTGTATAAGTTTCGCAATTCAGTCGTTCATGCCAAGGCAGTCGAAATAGCACGCACCTTGCTGCCGAACCCTCTTTCACCCGAGAATGCGCTGACGCATTGGATCTATTTGGCGCGAGAAATGAGCATGATCGCAATCCGGAAGCTAGGATCGAACGATTTGACGCATAACAATATTCATCAATAGTGCTTTATCTGGACTTAAATATGTCGGTCTGTGGCGAGGGGCCGACGCCCGTGTCATGGCGGGTTATCCCGTCCGCCGTCCGGTAGGGAACTCCGGTTCGAGTCGCAGCTTGTTTTGCCCTCAGCCTTCCCAGAAGGTGCTGCCAAACTACAATCCAACCAACGTTTTGATTTCTGCCCGCAGCGCGTCTCGTTGTTCTTCCGCCCAGGCATCGAGTCGTGCGAACAAATGAGCCAGTGGGCCGGTGAAGGGAGCCACGACGGTATCGCGACGTTCTGCCAACATGCCGTCAGCATCGGCGATGCGTATTTTTTCGTTCGCGATATGCCGCGACAAGAGTTTCGATATCATGAGTTGCTGACCCGGTGTTCCAACGACGTCCCCTAAAATCTTGCTCCGGACCACATCCAACTCCTCTGGAATGGCCACTTTCACGCGCACAGCTTGGGCGGTCGCCCAGGATGCCCGTTGGATTGAATAGTCATAGGAAAACACCTGTTCGCGGGGTTCGCGGTAGGGACCAATCACATCCGTGATCTTCATCCGGGCATCCATCGTCATCCTCCGTCCAAAATTATGCGCGCGCTCCCGAGAGATAGCGCACGACCCGCTCGGCCGCGACCGCCCCATCACGGATACAGTCTGGAATCCCGACGCCTCGATAGCCGGCGCCGGTGAGGATCAGTCCCCCATAGCGACTGAGGGCCGCTTCAATTTGGTTCAGTCGTTCGAGATGTCCCAACGTATACTGCGGCATGGCCTTCATCCAGCGATTCACTTCCACGTACCCTGGTTCTGCCTTCACACCGCATATACTGGCCAATTCTGCCCTGACCCGCGCCACCAGGGCCTGGTCATCCAATTTGAGTATGGCCTCTCGTCCGACTCCGCCGACGTAACAACGGACCAGCAGTTGATCCGGCGGAGCGCGGTGTGGCCACTTGAGCGATGTCCAGGTCGCCGCAATGAGATCGCGTCCTTCTGCCCGCGGGACGATAAAACCGAAGCCCTCAGCCGCGCCGGCGACCGATGCACGCGGATACGACATCGCGATCGTCGCCGTAGAGGCATAGGGAATCATCTCCAGCAACCCGCCGGCAGTGGGCGTGAGCGGACGAACCAGCTCCGCCGACACATAGGCTTGGGTTGCCAGTACGAGACTGTCCACGGACAAGGCTGAGCCGTCATTGAGGATGACATCGTAGGTCCAACGACCGAGCTGATGGGATCGCACACGCAGGGCGTCAACAGTACAATCTTCCCTGAGCGTGACGCCTTGGTCCGTCAATCGGTGGACGAGGGCGGCGACCAGATCCGACAACCCGTTCTTGAGGCTGACGAACATCGTTCGCTTCGGGCCGGAGCGCATGGTGGGTGGATCGGTCTTCCGGGACGCCATCATCCCGCGAATCACACTCCCGTACTGTTGCTCCAATTCGACAAACCGTGGGAAGGTCGCCTGCACGCTCATCTGCTCCGCGTCTCCCGCATAGATACCGGCCATCAATGGCTCGAGCATCCGCTCGAACGCCTGCCGACCAACGCGCCGACGGAAGAACGATGCCAGCGACTCATCCCCCGGTGACCGTTTCGCCGGCACGGCCAGATCCAGCCCCATTCTCGCGAGCCCCGCCCAACTCAACAGCCCGCTCCGGAGAAAGGGCCCCAACTGATTGGGAGAGATGACGACTAGTCCCTCCGGCAGTTCATGCAGACGGCCACGCGAGAAGACACAGGCCCTTTTGCTCGTCTCGTTGGTGTTGATGAGCTGACTGGTCAGCCCTAATTTGTCACAGAGTTCGAGGCCGGCCGGCTTCTGAGACAGGAAGGAATCGGGTCCCGCCTCCGTCACGAAATCGCCGACCCGATGGGTGACGATCTTACCTCCCCAGACGGGAGCGGCATCGACCACCGTGCAACGGATCGGGATACCGGCAGCCGTCGCCCGTTCGTGAAGGGCATAGGCAGTCGAGAGACCTGAGATCCCGCCACCGATGACGGCGACAGTGCGGAGGTTGCTCACGACGTACGACAGAGGGATGATTCGTGCGCTGTGAGCACAGAGGCCAGCGTGTCGATGAGGGCAGGCGAGTCGTTCAGCATCGCGATGCGTTCGAGTTGGAGACCCCGACCAGCCGCGAATCCTTTCAATTCGATATCGATATCGTAGAGCGTTTCCACATGGTCACAGAGAAAACCGATCGGCGCGATCAGCACTTGTCGGTGTCCGTTGCCCGCCAGCTCTTCCACGACCGACTCCACGGTCGGCCCCAGCCACGGCTCACTTGATCGCCCCTGGCTTTGATACGCAAAACGTGTCGGCTGGTTTCCTAGCAGTGCCGTCACCGCCTGAACCGTTCCTCTCACCTCGTCGGGATAGGGATCCTTCATCGCCACGATACGCTCTGGAAGGCTGTGGGCGGTAAAGAGGACCGGCACCGTTTCCCGCACGTCGGCGGGGAACTTCAGCAGCGCCTGCTGGATGTTCTCGACGATTGCCGCAATCAGTCCGGGATGCCGGTGCCAACTGCCGACGTAACTCACCGGGCAGGTACTCCGCAACGTCGTCTGTGCTTCTTCCACTTTCTTCCGATAGGCCTCGGTGCTCAGAGAGGACTGTTGTGGAGCCAGACAGAGCCCGATGATGTGTTCGGGAGCGTCGCCCAGCAATTCGGCATAGGTCTCCTTGATAAACGGATGCCAATGCCGCAAGCCGACATAGACTCTGTACCGCTCGCCATTGGACTTATTCAAGTGCTGCTCGAGCTGCTTCGCCACATCCTTAGTAATTCCAACTGCCGGGGACTTTCCGCCCGTGGCCCGATATCGCTCCCGAATTTCTTCAACAAGTTCAGGCGGTGTCGGGCGACCGCCCCGCACATCCAGGAGAAACGGTTCCACATTCTCCAGGCTATCCGGCCCACCCATCGCCATGAGGAGAATGGCAATGGGATGTTGCGATACCGGCATGCAATCACCAGAGCAAATAGCGTATGGCCAATAGCGAATGGTCAGACGAACGATGAAACCTACTGCATCTACTTCCTACCATCAGCCATACGCCATTCGCTCTTGCTGTTATCGTTGACTGAGCTTGTGGACCATGTCGATAGTCGCGGCCACATGTTCTATGGGAGTGGTCGGAAGGATTCCATGGCCGAGATTAAAGATATGCCCCGGACGTCCGCCGGCCCGGCGCAGAATATCTGCCACGCGCCGTTCGATTTCATGCAACGGCGCAAACAACGTGAGGGGGTCGAGATTTCCCTGCACCGCCACGTCATGTCCCACCGTTGCCCAGGCCTCATCGAGATGGATGCGCCAGTCGACGCCAATGACATCCCCGCCCGCGTCTCGCATCTGACGAAGCATCGCCGAGGTGCCGGTGCCGAAATGAATCATCGGCACGCCTTCCCGTTTCAGTCCCTCGAAAATCAATTGGACATGCGGCATCACATATTCGACATAGTCGCCGACGGAGAGGCAACCCACCCAACTGTCGAACAATTGAATGGCCTGCGCGCCGGCCTTGATCTGCTGCCGCAGATAGCCGGTGATGACCCGCGCAAACTTGTCCATGAGCTGATGCCACGCCTTTGGCTCGCCATACATCAACTGCTTGGTGAGGAGATAGTTCCGCGAGCTTCCGCCCTCGATTGCATAACTGGCGAGTGTGAACGGCGCCCCGGCAAATCCAATCAGCGGCACCCGCCCGTTCAAGGCGCGTCGAGCCTGACTGATGGCTTCGGCCACATAGTCGAGTTCACCGCCGTCGATGACTGTGAGTCGTTCGACATCCGCCTGGTTTCGTACCGGATTATGAATCACCGGTCCCTCGCCTGCCGCGAACTCCAGGCTGAGCCCCATCGGTTCTAGCGGCAACAAGATATCGGCGAAAATGATAGCCGCATCGAGCGGAAAGCGATCGATCGGCTGGAGGGTGACCTGCGCCGCCAACTCGGGCGTCTTGCACAACTCAAGGATCGAGTGCTTCGCGCGGAGGGCACGATATTCCGCCATATAACGGCCTGCCTGGCGCATGAACCAGACCGGCGTACAATCGACAGGTTCGCGCCGGCAAGCTTTCAGGAAGCGATCATTTATCATTATGGCATTCTAGAGACGAGGGGGCGAGGGTGTCAATTCGCAATGGGACGGGTGCCACGTCGATGTGCAGTAATGGAAGTAGTGGAATTGAGTCTGTGTCCACAGTAGATAGCGACTCTGATTCCGGTAGAATAAACAGAAAGGCCCACATGTAGCAGAAGCCCCGGTTGACAGGGTGTGAAGCTCTCTACTAGACTCAAAGGATCGCTCCTGCTGGGAGCGGAGAGTCAATTAGATCAATGAGGTATACAGGGAGGCTCGAATCCGGATGGCGAAAAAAACGGCAAGTGAATCAGACGAAACCAGACTGAAAAAGAAGGTGGCGGCGAAATTGGCCGACCACAAGAATCCCAAAGAGGATGAAGCCCTTCGTTCGCTACAGAAGCGGCTGCGACGGACACAACGGAAACGGCGTGCGTTGGCACTTCGCAAGAAAAATTCTGCGAGCAAGAAAACGGCCGCTCCCGCCGCGAAGTAGTCACGTTGTCGGGGCAGTTGACGAGCGAGTGAGGCATGAAGGTAGCACCGATGGAACAAGCACGACCCAAAGAGGAGCCCGTGACTCCCGCCGTTGCAGAGACGGTGACCGATGAATTTACCGATCAGGTAGCGGCAGCGTTTACAGGAGAGCAGCCGGTATTGGTTGAGCCGACAGCGGAACTGACCGAGCAGGTCGTCCTTGAAGAAGAGAAGGTCAAGGACGAGATCGAGATCCAGATCGACCTGCTCAAGGATTCCGATTGGGTGGTTCGTCGTGAGGCCGCCATCACGCTCGGGGAAATGGGCGATGAGCGTTGCGTGGAACCGTTGGGTCATGCCTTGCGCGACGGTGACTGGCAAGTTCGGGAAGTCGCGATCGACGGGTTGGGACAGATCGGTTCTCCCGCCGTCGAACTGTTGATCAAGTTGCTCCGTGATTGGGACGTTCGGAAATATGCGATTGCCGCGTTAGGGAAGATTCGCGACGAGCGTGTGCTCGATCCGTTGATGCTTCAGCTGAAAAATGATGAGTTCAAAGATGATGCGGTTAACGCGTTGGTCGAGCTGGGTGAACCGGCGTTGTCGCGATTGATCACAGCGCTGAAAGACAAAGACGAAAATGTTCGGAAACAAGCCGTGCTGGCTTTAGGGCGGATCAAGCATGTTGAGGCCATCGACCCGCTCATCGACATGCTTGCCGACAGCGATTGGTTTACCCGCTTGACGTCCGCTGCGGCGCTCGAGGCGATCGGCAATGAACGGGGCCGCGAGGCGATCAAGCCGTTGATGAAGGATCCGGATATGGTGGTACGGATGCGGGTGGAGCGGATTCTGGCGAAGTGGAAGAAACAGCCAGCAGGACGCTGAAAAAGTCCGCCAGCGGCGTTCTCGCATCGCTCAGAGACTCAACGTACCGAAGCGTACGTCTCGCCTCTTCGCTCGCTGCGGCCTTGCTGAACGGCCTTTTTGAGCATCCTGCCAGAGGTTATTTATTTAGCTGCCGGTCGACCTCCCGTTGAATTTCATCGAGCTTCTTGATCGACACCGCTTTCCCCATCGACAATTCCAGTCTCACTTCCCTAAGCGTTCCGGTCAGCGCCCGCGCAGCGAGGATCGACTCGTCTTGCTTCGCGCCCTTCGTGGCAGTCTCCAATGCCTCGGCCGCCTCCCCCAATTCCTTGGCGGCTTCCCCAAAGTTTTTATCGAACAGTTCTGATTTCGCTTGTATCACCCGTGATTTGGTATCGAGCAGTCCCTGCCGCCTGCGCAGGTCTCTCTCGATTCCCATCGTGGTGTCGAAGATGTTGCGCGACGTGTCTGTGAGCGAATGTTGGAGGTCCGAGACCGTTTGTTGCAGTGTGCCGACCGGACGTTGGCCGAAGTAAAATCCGAGGCCAAACGACGCGGCGGCCAGCACAAGAGCAGCGATAAATTTCCACATAGCAAGAAATCCTTTCGGCTAACGGGCTTTGGCAGATGGCGCGGAACGGCGGAGTTGTTGGAGCAGACTTCCTGCCGCAGCAAGGCGAATGGCGACGTCTGAGTCCTGTAAGCTTTTTTTGAGCAACGCCGTCACCGGCACGGCGCTCTTGCCCAGGGCTTTTGCCGCTAAGAGACGTGGTTGTGGTTGTTGGTCTTGCAGGAGCGTTTGTAAGATTGCCACCGCTTGCTTGTCGGACGTCGCGGACAGTGCATGGGCTGCCGCCGCTCGGATAGATGGGTCCGGGTGTTTCGCCAAGTCCGCGGCGAGCAAGACAGCCGATAGGTCGTCCAGTCGAAGCAGTCCTTCTGCGGCGCTGGCCCGTACCTGCATATTGGCATCCCGCGTGAGAGCCCGCAGCAACGGCTGATTCTCACGAATTCCTAGCCGCCCAAGACTCGCAGCTGCAACCGCGCGCACATGCGCGCTCTCGTCACCTAGCGCATGGGTGAGTGGCGCGACGCCACCGACTTGTCCGTACTCTCCCAATGCACCAGCCGCGAAGGCGCGAACCGATGGCTCAGGGTCGTACACTCCCTGGCTCAGGACCGACAGACTCGAGGGACGCTTCAGCCTCCCCAACACTCCCAAGGCTGCCATGCGGACATCGGGGTCTGGAAGCGTCGCCGCTCCAGTGATGTCGGTCAGCATGTCCTGTTTGCCGAGCCGATACAGTGCGGCAGAGGCAAACAGGGCTTCCGGTCCGTCGTCCGTTCTTGCGACTTCGATGAGATAGGGCATGATGTCGGTGACGTTGGCCTCACTGAGCGCGGTCATTGCGGCAATTCGCACGGCCGGCATCGCGTCATTCAGGGCCCGTCGCAAGGGGCCGGACTTTCCTGCAAGTCCGGCTTTGCCGATGGCTTCCGCGGCACGGGCCCGCACCAGGACCGAGGTATCGAGCAGCCCGTCCTCCAGGACGGCCTGGGTTTCTGCGAGGCTGAGTTCAGCCAGCACCGTATAGGCCGCGATCCGCACATACTCCTGCGAGTCGCGGACATGGCTGGTCAGAAAGCTGAGCGCCAAGGGTCGTAAGAGGGCTGGATCATCCAGTTGATCTGCAGGGATTAGCCGTTGATAGAGCGTGAGGCCTTCTTCTGGTCGCCCAAGCTTGAGAGAACTCTGGAAGGCGAGGCGGATAAGCGATTTCGACGCGGTGGTCTCGGGCGGAAGCGATTGCCAGAGTTTCAGGACCCGGTCATATTCGGCGTGGTTAAATGCGTCCGTGGCCTCACGTTCGAGGGCTGAGCCGGTCGGTGCCGTTGTGGTGCGTGCTTCCGTGGGGGGCAGGCTTACGACCATCGTCCCGAGCGTGAGCGGCAGAAGCAGCTGCAGTGCTCTTCTTCCGAAACCTTTCACGTTTGACGATTCACGTTTCACGGCTCGTTGGACGGTCGTTTACCACGTCGAGGGTGTACGGACCATGGCTGGTGCGTACAAATTGTCGACGTACTCCTTGACCATTCGTTTGGTGCAGAAGCGGGGAGCATTGGTCCGAAGACTTTCCTTCATGAGCTGCAACCAGCCGCGGGGCACCCCATCCAGGTCTCGTTGATAGTAGAGGGAAACGGCTTCTTGCTCCAGTATACGGTAGAGCTGTTGCGCGTCATGCTCGTCCTGGGCTTGAATGTCCTGGTTCCCGACTAAGGGTTCAATGCCCCATCCGTTGGCTCCGTTGTGGCCTTCTTTCCACCATCCATCGAGGACGCTGAGGTTGATGACGCCGTTGAGCGCGGCTTTTTGCCCACTCGTTCCGCTCGCTTCCAAGGGGAAGCGTGGGGTGTTCAGCCAAATGTCGACTCCTTGGACGAGGAACTTCGCCATGTGCATATCATAGTTTTCTATGAACGCCACGTGGCCGCCCAACTTATGGTCGTCGCAAAAGCTCACCACTTCATGGATGAAATAGCGACCAGGTTCATCAGCCGGGTGGGCCTTGCCGGCAAAGATCAGTTGGACGGGACGCCACTGGTTATGGAGCAACTGTTTCAGCCGTTCGAGGTCGCGGAATAACAAGGTGGCCCGCTTGTAGGTGGCAAATCGCCTGGCGAAGCCGATAGTGAGCGCTTCGGGGTCGAGCAGCGTGCCTCGCGATATGACCTGCGAGGCTTGGAGATGTCCCTGCATCCAGCCGCTCCTGGCACGTTCCCTGATGAAGCTCATAAGTTTGCGTTTCATGGTTTGGCGAACGGCCCAGAGTTCCTGGTCTGGGATATCCAGGACCCGTTGCCACATCGCCGTGTTGTCGCATTTCTCCGCCCATTCCGGGCCGAGATGCTTGCCGTATAGCAGGTTGAGTTCCGGCGCGATCCATGTCGGCGCATGGATGCCATTGGTCACGCTGCGGATCGGGACTTGCTCGGCCGGTAGTCCGGGCCACATATGGTGCCACATTTCTCGCGAGACCTGCCCGTGTTCACGACTGACCCCGTTCACATGGGCGGCCAGCCGGAGTGCGAGTGCCGTCATGTTGAAGCCTTGCCCCTGGGATTCGGGGGTATCTCCCAGGCGGAGGAAATCTTCTCGAGAGAGGCCCAACTGTTCCCAATAGCCGGTAAAGTACCGGTCCATGAGATGATGGGGAAACACGTCGTGACCGGCCGGCACTGGTGTATGGGTGGTAAACACCGTGCTCTGGCGGACCGCTTCGCAGGCGTCCGCGTGCGTCGATCCCTTCTGGACCAATTCGCGAATGCGCTCCAATGTGAGGAAGGCGGAGTGGCCCTCATTGGCATGCCAGACCGTCGGCGCGATGCCCAATGCACGAAGCATACGGACACCGCCGATACCCAACAGAAACTCCTGACAGAGGCGCATCTCCTGATCGCCGCCATAGAGTCGAGCTGAAAGAGCCCGGTTTTCAGGACTGTTCTCGGGGACGTCCGTATCGATGAGGTAGAGGGGAACTCGCCCGACGAGCACTTTCCAGACCACGGCAGCTACGACCCGGCTACCGATCTCGACCGTAATCCTGCAGACGTCTCCTGATGGAGTGAGGGCGGGATGAATCGGCGACTCTGCTTGTTTGAACGGGGCGTAAGCCGCTTCCTGCCATCCCTCCGGCGTGATCCGCTGCCGAAAATATCCTTGTGGATACATAAATCCGATGCCCACCAGGGGCACACCAAGATCGCTGGCTTCCTTACAATGGTCTCCGGCAAGAATGCCCAGACCACCACTGTAGATGGGGATGGACCTATGCAGTCCAAATTCCGCAGAGAAGTAGGCGATGGTGGGGGCTTTCAAATCGCCGTGCTGTGTTTTAAACCAACTGTGTTTGTTCTGACGATACTCGTCGAATATCTTGAGGGCGGCAGAGTACTGCCGCATATACGAGGGATCTTCGGCGAGGTGCATGAGTCGGTCTGGCCTGACTTTGGCCAGTAGTTCGACGGGGTTGTGGTGCGTCAAGACCCAGAGGGGCGGGTCGATGTGTTCGAACAGCCGACGGGCTTCAGGGGTCCAACTCCACCATAGATTAAATGCCAATTCCATAAGACGTGAGAGACCGGATGGAATGGTCTGTGACGAAGCGTCTGCTGCTTGCGGAGTATCCACTGCACCTCCTCGTTGCTGATGTCGAAGTGGGCGTTGTCGTGAGTGACAGCCTAACAGGGTACTGAAAAAGACCGCCAGCCTGCTTTGATCATGTGGTCTGTTCGGTCTGTCTGTCTCGTTTAGTCGGTGTATTTAGTGTGTTTGGTTTCTCTGGGTCAAGCAACAAAACAAACCAGACAGACCAGATGAACCAGACGAACCGGGCCTGCAGCTTGATTGGCGAGAGCGATCAGGCGTGACCGGCCTTATGCCAGGATGTCCATTCGTCGGAGAATGCCACGGAGGCGTAGCGTTCGCCAAGGATTTTTGCAACTCGGTTCATCAGTTTAGTGACTTGTTGCATGTCCTCCAGGGGAAGATCTTGCCGGAATCGAGGGTGCAGCCCCCACCGAGTTTCCACTTCTTCTCCGGCGACGGTTGACATCACGCTCACCAACTTGATTTCGGTTCCCGTCGGACCCTGAGGCCTAGGCGTCGCGGTGGGTGGTGGTACGGACGTGGTATCGCTCGCCTCCGGAGAGGCTGTCCCGACCGAGGTGGCTGGCGGCGCGTCTCCTGCTAAAATTGCTGTGATGGCCGGAATCACGGCGCTTGCGCAGAGCGTTGCCGCAGAGGAGATCTGCGCATTCCCTGCGATTCCCATTGCGTCGGCGATTCGTCCGCCAAAGTCTTTCAACATCTCGTCCTTCACCGGAGTATTGTCGGTGACCAGGAACCGGTACCGCTCATAGGTCTGCCGACTCTCCGCCACTGCCGCCCCGACGGTGAGCATGATTTCCGTTTGGTCGGCGCCAGAACCGAATGCCGGTTCGAGCACGTTCTTCAATTGCAGGGTGACGGCGTCTTCGAGACTGTCCATGAACTGAGGTTGTTCTTTGATCGGCAAGAACAACACGGAGAGCCGGTCGGTGAGATTGAACATGACCTTGAGAAATTCGAGGTAGAGGCTCCACTCATCCTGTCGTTTCAATTTCAAAGCCCGCTCTGGTGCCGTCCGTTTCATGACCGTCACGGATTCTCCCGCAACGGCGAGTATGAGTTCGGCAAGCTGGCGAAGCTGCGATTGGTGCTCTTGGTTGGCGGTTGCCATAGGTGTCTCCTGATTGGTGTGGGATTATAGCGGAGACAGGTTCGGCGATCAAAGTGCTTGTTTTCGGAATCGCTTGTCGGTTCCCTGCCTCGCGGGTACGATTGCATTAAGCAGGATGCTGAAAAAGTCCGCCAGCATCGTTCTCGCATCGTTCAGATCCTCAACGGGGACCCGGCCGCCTCACCAACTCGGCGGCGCGCACAGACGTGGTGCTCCTTACTCGTCGCACCGTGCGCCCCAGAGGGTACGCCTCTGGTCTTCACTCGCTGCGGCCTTGCTGGGCGGCCTTTTTGAGCATCCTGCGACTAGCTTGACGATTGCGGGGTAGCTAAGGAGATTATGATGAAGAAATCAAGATGCCGTGTGTTGTTCGTTATGGGGTTGCTGGCGTTGGTGGGGCTATTCGGTTGTAATCAGGAGACGCCGATAGAGAAGACGAAGGCTGCGGCGGTGTCCGGCAATGCGGCGACTCAGGCAGCAGGGCAGGCCGCGGTGGATGCGATACAGACTCCGCTGGATAAAGCCCGTCAGGTGGAAAGTACATTGGAGCAGTCGGCTGAGCAGACAGCCGCCAAGATCAAGGAATCGACGCCGTAGCAGGGGGGAGGGGCGGTGTAAAGTCAAGCAATGACCCCACTGGCTTTTGCGATACGGGCCTATATGCTGGGGAAAAGGAAGACACCGACGTGCGCCGAACAGTGAGGTTAATCGTATGCAGATCCGCATAATTGTCCTCGTGCTGATATTTCCGATACTCGGAATTTCCGCGGTTGAGGCGGGCGAGTTGCCGGCCCGTGAACCGCTCGATGTGCTCTGGGAACAAAATATGCTCGAGGGAGATGCTAACACGTCGGTGCACATTGAAATAAGAGGCGGGATATTCCACAAGTCGGAGCGGCCCGCCAAGGAACCGTCTGGGCCCTGGCCCAGAAGACCAGCGGATGTGGGGTATGAAAATCGAGGCATTGTGGTTGCGCAGTATGGCGAAGGATTCTGGGGAAACGGAGGCTGGTTTCTCGAAGGTGGACTCCTTGGGAGAGTCAAGAAGGGATCTGCGACCATCGAGCTGTATGGCAAGGCCATTGTGCATAAGCTGCCATACACCCAGTTCCTAATTGACCGGAGTATCCCGCGTGAATCCGGCGGTTACGAATTCTACCTCCTTCAGCGAGAGAGCAGTTGCCCCAGCGCCACCATTGTGAGGAAATGGACCATTCCTCCTCAGGAAGTAGAACTAAAACCCCAGAGTGTTGGCCCCCCGATCGAGGATGTTCAGGCGACACTCGAATACGACGACACTGCGAAGCGCGCAACCGTCGCTATCACCGGGTTAACTCGTCCCTTCAAAGAAAGCATAGCCGTATCAGAACGAGCAGCGCAGCCCCGGATGGGGTCGTTGCTTGACTTAATACCTCGCCTTGCTTTGTAAAGATTTTCTGAACTGCTAGATCTGCGCCCATGGCTTTCGGCCTCACCTCGACGTCCATCCATCATTTATCTCGTCGGCGATGGTGCAGCTGTCAAAGTAACCTCGGGATGCTCAA
>JANYEF010000113.1 GCA_025363325.1 Nitrospira sp.
AGCGCATAGTCAGATGAGAGATGGTAATCATGTTATCGGTCGGGCTCCCACAGTATCGTCTACCTGAAGGCAATATTATACTGAATGATCATGCGCCGCTCATGGATTCTCACAAAACTATTTTCCTGCCTCTGCTTCTCCTTGCTCCTCCTCTGTGAGAATGCCCGAGGCAGTGTGCTCGCCGCTCAATCCTCGTCGTCGAGCACCCCCTACGAGGGCGTGGGATCACAGCCGGGACCGAAGGCGACAGCGCTACCGGACCGACCGAAGAGGCCTGTCTCCAGCGAACGGCCACGCATCGTCGCCTTCGGCAACAGCCTGACGGCCGGCTTAGGTGTGGCACCGGATCAATCGTATCCCGCTCACCTGCAACGGACATTGGACGCAGCGGGCTATGCCTATCGGGTCATGAACGCGGGGGTCAGCGGTGAGACGACCGCCGGCGGAGCCCGAAGAGTCTCCTGGGTCCTGAACAGCAAGCCGGCAATCGTCATTCTGGAGCTCGGCGGCAACGATGGGCTCCGCGGCCTCAGTCTCCAAGAGACGAAAGCCAATCTCGAACGGATCATTCAGCAACTCCAACAGGCCTCGGTCACCGTCCTGTTAGCGGGGATGAAACTCCCTCCGAACTATGGAGCGGACTATACCGGGGGGTTTGAGGTGCTCTATCAGGCCTTGGCGAAGCGATATCACTTGACGCTGATTCCATTTTTTCTCGATGGTGTGGCCGGCTCATCCTCACTCAATCAGGCCGACGGCATTCATCCGACGGGAGAAGGCTATCGCCTGATTGTCGAGCGGGTCTTCCCAACGCTTGAGCCGCTGCTGGAGCGAAACCGGTGATGGCGGTCAAGGAGGCTGCCCGACAGTGCCTGTTGTGACAGAGAGAGCCATGAGCAAGACTGCTCCGAACAACGCATTGTCTTCGCCACAGCAGGGACAACTCGTGCTGTACATAACCGTCACGATCACCGGCGCAGCGGTGATGATTCTCGAACTGCTCGGCACGCGGATCATCGGCCCGTTTTATGGGGTCAGCCTGTACGTCTGGTCGTCGCTGATCGCCGTCACCTTGATTGCCCTGGCCTTGGGCTACTTCCTCGGGGGATTGATCGCCGATCGATTTCCGGCAGTCCGTCTAGCTCACATCATGCTGATTTCTGCCTTCACGACCGTGACCATCCCATTTCTGACGGGGCCGATTCTCCGTGCGACCGATTCACTCGGCCTTCGGGCGGGCGCTTTCGTGAGCGCGCTCTTGCTCTTCACGCTGCCGTTGACGGCACTGGCAATGGTGGGGCCCTATGTGATCAAGCGCGCGACGCGCAACTTGAGCGGGGTGGGCACTGCCGCCGGGTCTGTTTATGCCATCAGCACGGTCGGCAGCGTGGTGGGAACCGTACTATTGGGATTTTTCCTGTTACCGATGTTTGGAACCAGGGCGATCATTTTCTCACTCAGTCTCCTGCTCGGCGTCCTTGCCATCCTGGTCGCCTGGTTTGAACCATCCGCAGGCGCGCGTCTCCGATCCGTCTGGTTGGTCGTGGCGATCTGCGTGGTCATCGGCATCCTGGCCACGTCTGGGCTTTCCTTCTCTCGGAATTCGGTGAAAGGATTCACGGTCCACTCCGAAGCCGAAAGCATCTACGGCTGGGTGCGCGTGGTGGACGATGAACGGCGAGGCTTCCGCCTGATGCTCTCCGATGCATCGATAATCAGTGCGGTACACATCAAAGAAGATCGAAGCCTGCTGGCATATCAAGAGATCTTGGGCCTGCTCCCCGCGATTCATCCTGAGGCAGCGCGAGCCTTGCTGATTGGCCTGGGCGGTGGACAGGTCGCGCGGGATCTCAAATCGAAAGGCATCGTAACCGACACAATCGAAATCGATCCGGCCGTCGCAGATGCCGCCCGACAACATTTTCATTTCCAGCCCACAGGTCGATTTATCGTCGGCGACGCACGCTATGAGATCAAGAATCTCGCGACCCGCTACGATTTCATCATTCACGATTGCTTCACCGGTGGGTCCGAACCGACGCACCTTTTAAGCCAAGAAATGCTCGCATCCCTTCGATCGTTGTTGAGCGATCGAGGTATCCTCGCCCTCAACTACGTGGGATTTACAAGCGGGGAAGGATCGGATGCGGTCGCCGCCGTGCATCAGACACTCAAGAGTGTGTTCCCTCAGGTACGCGTCTTCATCACGGACAAGAGAGAGTTCACTGATTTCGTGTTTCTGGCGTCGGAGGAGCCAATCTACCTAAATCCCGACAGCGAGGATCGCCGCGTGCGATGGCTGCTCGATCATGAACACACGATCCTCAGCAACGAGAGCTTCACGATTACGGACGACTACAATCCGATGGAGAGCCGTCAAGTCCGCAAGTCAGAATCCTACCGGAAGTATTTTCTCGAACGTATCGCCTTCGAACTGCTGCTGCGCTAGGCGGGTTGAATCAGAGTTCGAGGTGTCGAAACTTCGAACCTCAAGCTCGAACCTCGCGTCGGCCTTTCTCGCCTGTCTCGCGCCCAACGACAGCGAATCACAGTGGATAAGCTGCACGTGTTCTTATTCCATCCAGATAATAGTCAAGCCCGTGGCTTGTGCCGCGTCGCGCTGTGTGGCGTGGCCGGTGATGAAGGGAATCGTCAGTCCTGAGGCGGCTTGGAACATGACTGCTGACGCAATGTGCAGGGCGTCGAGCGTTCTCACATCCGTTTTCTGGACCAGATCCCGGCTTGCTGGAGGACTTGCTCGCGCACCTCATCACCACCTTCGTGAAGGAAGACTGCCTGTGCCTCATCAATCCATTCTCCTCAGTCTGATTCCATTTCACAGATGCGATATGCGCTCTGCCGCACATACGATTTTGGCTACACTCCTTTCCCTCGGCCATGTCTGGTCAGTCAACGATCTCAACCTCCTTCAAGGGAAAGGAGGTGCGACCGCTGTCATCGACAGGCTCAGACGAGGGAGAAAGAAGAGGGACTATGCGAAGGGGGGCGCACGCGATGGCGGCTGAACAGTGAGGACAGCACTGATCTGTGGTTTGAGGAACTCCTGCTCTATGAGATCGACTGGTTCACTAGGAATGAGGTGGGCCGAGGTTCCCTCACCCACATCGGCTGCCATACAGAGCCACGAGCAGAGTACGGTGGCATGGGTGGTGGCGTCATGATGCGCATGCTGGGCAGCATGGGCTGTCAGCTGCGGGTACGCGACAGCGCTCAGCAGGACGAGCCATGCTGCCAATACCCCAACGGCGAGTCGTTGCATCACATTCTTCATAGATCGTTATCGAAGATCCGCTGCCTTGACCGGCTCCTGTTTCTGAATCCGCGCGACGGTTTCCTCAATCTTCTGTTCGGTGAGCAGGCCGCCCTTGATGTATTCCTGCACGCGCCCCTCTTGATCGATGAACACGGTCACGGGTAGCCCGAACACCCCGAATTGATTTGCCACCTTGTTGTCGCGATCCATCAAGACCGGAAACGTGTGACCGTACTGCTTGATGTGCTCGCGCACTTTGGCGTCGTCCTCCAATTCGTTGACGGCGAGGACTACGAAGCCTTTGTCACGCAGCCTGTCATAAATCTTTTGCATGGCCGGCATTTCGGTCGTGCAGGGCTTGCACCAAGTGGCCCAGAAGTTCACAAGCACGGTTTTGCCACGATACTGGCTCAGGCTCTGCGACTTGCCCTCCAGGTCGGTCAAGCGAAAATCCTCTGCCTGCATGCCGACCGTCGGGACGCGTGAGCCCATACTCCAGCCGTCGAAGGCGGGCAATCCCACCAATGCGACAAGCAGCACAATCACCACAAACACGCTGTTGGTTCTCCTTGGTCGCATGTCAGCCTCCTCCGCTTCAACCACTTCGCTTACGATGGGTTCAGCATTTGAAACGAGCGTGAAAGCCCAAAGATGTAACTGGTTCCCTGCGCCAGACTGTTGTTGGAATCCCTCGCAAATGGGATTTGTGCAAAGAAATAGACCGACGTCATGTTCGTCCAACTTGATTCGATGAGCTGTCCCAAGCCGACTTGGAAACCTGGCGTAAAGGCGTAGTAGGTCGATCCCGTGGTTGGCACCGCGCGGTTTTTAATAGTATCGTCAATCCGCTCCGCCTCACCGGGAAAAGCACCGTCGGCAGGTGTCAAAGAGCGAGAGAGCGAAGAACTGAAATTGTCGTGCACCAGATAGCGGTAGTTAACTTGGCCGGTGAGAACCAGCCACGGAGTCGTCACGAGATTCAGCCCGGCATTGAGCATGTATTCGTCGCCAAACAGATAGCCATCGTTGTTTCGGAACGTGTGCCGGTAACTGGCTGACGCAAATTGATTGAGTCGATGCGGGATCAATTCATAGGTCTGATAAATTGTCGGATTCAACCCGACTTGCCCCCGACCGAGTTGTGTGGTCGACTCCATGATACCCCCAGCGCTGTCATGAGCATGTGTATTGCCGGATGGGAGATAGATGCCAAATCCCAGCACCACCATACTCCGCAGGGTGGGCAACAGATTGTACTTGAGGCCTACACGCATGTCCCCAATCCCATTGGCGGAGAAATTCGTCGAATCACCTTCGCCATTTGCTCCATCCTCTCCTAGTCCATCGATGTGCTTGTGCGTACGCCACACATACGGGAGCGTGAGTTGTAGCCCAAACCGTTCGGTGAGACCATAATTAAGGTCGAGCGTCGCCTGCTGCGTAATGGTTCGAGTCTCCTGATGATGATCCAAAATCATATTCCGGTTCGCCTGGTCGAGCCCCGGGATGACCCCATTGGTTCCACTCAGTAATCGCATCGGTGTGTAATTGTAAATCGCATTGACCGTGAGAAGGCCAACCTGCGGAACCTGCTGTTGAGACCCGATCACGACAAAGCATGTGACGGATCCGCACGATGCCTGCGCGGTTTGGCAGCCGGGCCACGAGAAGACAACGAGTGCAAGACCGAGAATGAATCCGACTATGAAGCGTTTCCCTGCCATGATAATGTTGGTCCTTTCTCTCTAGAATAATCGTCCCTATCCGCCTGTCTTACAACCCACCAAGTGGATTGTGCGAAAGACGGAATGCGGCCCTGCTGCGAGCCGATGAGCAACGGAGACTACAGAGAGAAAGACGGAGGGGCGCGGCTGGAAGAAGTCTGGCACGCCTCGATCGAGGGCTGCGCAGAATTGGAGAGCGTGATGAAAGCGATAGGGCTGAGTTCGGCCTGAAACGTGACCACCGCCGTATCGAGAACCGTACCGGCGGCACACATCCAGGAGCAGAGCACGGTGCCATGCGTGGCAGCCTGATGCTGGGCATGGTGCCCGGCATGTTCGACCGACTGTGCCTGAGCCCATCCGCCGACGGACAGGACACAGAGCACGAGGAGGATCGACACGAATTTGAGGACGGTGTGGTGCATCAGAAGACGACTCAGTGTGATTCGGGCGAATCCTAATAGACGGCGACGAGGCCTGTCAAGCCGGCTACTCGCACCAGGGCCTCTGCTTATTATAGGATTCATGGAAAAGATGCTGTATACTGCGCTGATTACTTTCGGAGGCATCGACGTTCGTTCCGAGCGATAGCACCATGGTCACGCAACTACTCAACCAGATATTCGGCAGTAAAAACGATCGTGAAATCAAGGCCCTCCGCCCGATTGTGGAGCGGATCAATAGCCTGGAATCCGGCCTGACCCCGCTCTCCGATCAGGCCCTCGCGGACAAGACCCCGGAGTTCAAGAAGCGTCTTGAGGCCGGGGAGACTCTGGACGATATCCTGCCTGAGGCTTTCGCTGTCTGCCGTGAAATGTCCCGCCGCAAGCTGAACATGCGTCATTTCGATGTGCAGTTGATCGGCGGCATGATTCTCCATCGAGGCCGCATCGCTGAAATGAAGACCGGCGAGGGGAAAACCTTGGTGGCCACGTTGCCGGTGTATCTGAACGCGCTCGAAGGGAAAGGCGTCCACCTCATCACCGTGAACGATTACCTCGCTAAGCGCGATGCGCAGTGGATGAGCGTGCTGTACCACGCGCTAGGGCTTTCGGTGGGCATCACTCAACATGATGCCTCCTTTTTCTTCGATCCAACCTATGACGCCTCCGACAAGCGGCTCCAGTCTCTTCGCCCCTGCACGAGGCCTGAGGCCTATCGTGCCGACATCACCTACGGCACCAACAACGAGTATGGGTTCGATTACCTCCGCGACAACCTGGTCGTCACCGATTTGGCCCAGTGCGTGCAGCGCGAGTTGCACTACGCCATCGTGGACGAAGTCGACAGTATCCTCATTGACGAGGCCCGCACGCCTTTGATTATTTCCGGTCCGACGGATGAAACGACCGATCTCTACTACCGCATCAACGCGATCATCCCGCAGCTGAAACCGGAGCAGGACTACACGGTCGAGGAAAAAACGAAGACCGCGTCGTTGACCGAAGACGGTAACGTCCGGGTCGAGAAATTACTCGGCGTGGACAACCTCTACGACCCCGACCATATGGAACTCGTCCACCACGTCGTCAAGGCACTCCAGGCCTATGCCCTCTACAACCGGGATGTGGACTATGTCGTGAAAGACGGTGAAGTCATCATCGTGGACGAATTCACCGGGCGACTCATGCCGGGACGCCGCTGGAGCGATGGCCTGCACCAGGCCGTCGAAGCCAAAGAAGGCGTGAAGATCGCCAACGAGAATCAAACGTTGGCCTCGGTCACCTTCCAGAACTATTTCCGGATGTACAAGAAGCTCAGCGGCATGACCGGCACCGCGGACACGGAAGCAGCGGAGTTTGCCAAGATCTACAATCTCGACGTCAACGTGGTCCCGACCAATCGCAACATGATTCGGCTGGATTACGCGGATGTCGTCTACCGAACCGAGAAAGAAAAGTTTACCTCGATCGTCGAAGAGATCAAGGAATGCCACGAGCGCGGCCAGCCCATCTTGGTCGGTACGATTTCCATCGAAAAATCGGAGCGCCTTGCCGGGTTCTTGAGCCGGAACGGCGTGAAGCACAACGTCCTCAACGCCAAGCAGCATGAGCGAGAAGCCGAGATCATCGCCCAGGCCGGCCGCAAGGGCGCCGTCACCATCGCTACGAACATGGCGGGTCGCGGCACCGACATTGTCCTGGGCGGCAATCCCGACTTCATGTTCAAACAGATTCTGTACCGGGAAGAGAATCTGCCGGATGCACGCAAGCTGGAGATCTTCGAAGAGATTCGAGCCGACTGCGAAAAGGACAAACAAGAGGTTATCGCGGCCGGCGGGCTCCACATTCTTGGGACCGAGCGCCATGAAAGCCGCCGGATCGACAACCAGCTCCGAGGCCGCGCCGGTCGCCAGGGCGACCCTGGTTCGTCACGATTCTACCTGTCGTTGGAAGACGACCTGATGCGCATCTTCGCCTCCGAGCGGGTCTCCCAACTGATGCTCAAGCTCGGCATGGAAGAAGGCGTTCCGATCGAGCACGGCATGGTCACCCGGGCCATTGCCAACGCCCAGAAGAAGGTCGAGGGCCACAATTTCGATATCCGGAAACAGTTGCTGGAGTACGACGACGTCATGAACAAGCAGCGTGAGGTGATTTACCAACACCGACGCGCCGTCTTGGGCGGGGCAAATCTGAAAGACGATCTTCGCAACATGATGGACGGCCTGGTGGACTCCGCGCTGAACATCTATTGTCCGGCTGAACAATATTCCGAGGAATGGGATATCAAAGGGCTCGCTGAAATCATGCATGGCCAGTTCGCCCTCGACATCACCCAGGGCAAGAGCGACGGCGGGGAGGCACTCCGCGACATGGGGCGCGATGCCTTGATCGAAGACCTCCGTGCACAAGTGCGCGATGCCTACGACAAGAGAGAGCAGGAGCTGGGCTCAGACTTGATGCGCTTCCTGGAAAAGAACTTCATGCTCCAGGTCGTCGACCACCATTGGAAAGACCACCTCCTGGGAATGGATCACCTGCGCGACGGAATCGGCTTGCGCGGCTACGGGCAGAAAGATCCGCTCATCGAGTACAAGCGCGAGGGCTACGATCTCTTTGCCGGCATGATGGAACGGGTCAAATCTGACGCGCTCGATCGGCTCTTTCATGTCCAGGCGGTCCGAAACGAGGGACAACCAGCAGCCCCACCGCCACCAGCACCCGTCATCTCACGCCCCCAACCCACATTCATCCTCAATCGCGGAGAAGAACCAGTCGCGCCTCAGACGGTTCAGCGAAGCGACGACAAAGTCGGCCGCAACGACCCCTGCCACTGCGGCAGCGGGAAAAAGTTCAAGAAGTGCCACGGAATATAGGCGGACAACAAGCCTAACTTGATCCCCTCCCGACTACTTATCCGCCGCATCTTTCATCTATCCAAAGAGACCGGCCTGACATG
>JANYEF010000129.1 GCA_025363325.1 Nitrospira sp.
GCCGCCAGGGCGGACTCATCATCCGAAAAGGATGTGAGAAAGATGATGCGTGTCGTGGGATGGCTGGCGAGAATAGCACGACAGGCTTCGACCCAGGAGCCATCCGGGAGTCGCACATCCATCAGCACGACGTCCGGTTTAAGTCGCTTGGCCACCCGCACCACAGCGGCTTCGGTTCCTGCCTCGCCGACGACGGTAATGCCCTGATGGTTGTGCAAGACCGTTCGCAGGCCGACACGGACTACTTCGTGATCGTCGACCAAAAGCAGGCGAATCGGTTTGGCCTTAACCCGCATAATTCACGAAAGCTCCTACTCCAACCGCCAATGTTTGGGCGAGAGGCGCGGGGCCAGAGGCTAAGGGCGAAGACTTCCCGCCGAAAGCATGGCTCTTCCCTCTAGCCACTAGCCTCACGCCCCTGGCCTGGCCGGCAAGTCGAGTACGATGCGTGTACCCTCATTCACCTTCGACAAGACGGTGAACCGTCCTCCGATCTTCTGCGCACGGGCAGCCATATTCCTCAGCCCATGCCCGGTCCCTTTGGCCGCCTTCGGGTTGAAGCCACGGCCGTTGTCGCGAATGCTCAATCGGACACCCTGCTTCAGCATCTTCAGCGACACCCTGGCCTCTGGCGCGCGGCCATGGCGGATGCAATTACTCACCGCTTCCTGGATGACGAGGAACAGGTGCAGGGCCTGTTTAGCCGATACGGCCTGTGCGGCACGGTCCTCGACCGCGAGGCGCACACGTGTCGCTTGGTTCTGCGTCATCGATGTCAGCATGTGCTGCAGCGCCGCCGGCAAATCCTTCCCCTGGAGCAACTCTGAGCCCAGCCCCGCGATGAAGTTCCGGATCTCCTGCATGACACGGTTCAACTGACCGATAGCCTGATCGAGTGGTGGGCCGGACGTCTTGCGTATCCTTGGAGACATCGTCAATTTGGACGCTTCGAGGCCGAGGCCCACGGCAAAGAGCGACTGCAGAATGCCGTCATGCAAGTCTTGGCTGATCCGCTCGCGTTCCTCGACCGCGGCGCGCAGATCATGTTCCCGTTGGCGCAACACTTCTTCCATGCGCTTGCGTTCTGTCACGTCGTGGCCGACGGTGAGCAGGCAAGAGATGCCGTTAATCTGGACGGGATCGGAGGAGATGACAAGCTGCCGCATCTCACCGTTTTTCGTGATGAAGCTTTGCTCGAGATTGCGGACCATGCCGTCGGCCCTGATTGTCTCTATCAGCCGATCTCGGTCTTCCTGGCGCGGCCAGAGCCCGAGCGTGACGGTGCTCTGGCCGATCACCTCTTCCCGCCGATACCCGAACAACTCCAGACAGGCATCATTCACATCTATGCAGTGGCCCGTGTGGATTTCCGTAATGCCGATCAGATGCGAACTGGCCCGAAAGGCTTTGGTAAACCGTTCTTCGCTACTCCGCAAGACTTCATCCGCCCGCTTGCGTTCTCCGATATCCCGCATGATGGCGCAGTTGTATTCTCTCCCCTCGTACTGCAGATAGTTGACGGTGACCTCCGCGTCCAGGACGCGACCGGTCCTCGACCAGTATTGCGCTTCGAACGTCAGTGAGCCCTTCTGCTTCAGTTCTTCCCAATGGGCTGACCAGCGTTCCGGAGAAATATTTGTGTCAATGTCGTGCAGGGTCATGGTCGTCAGTTCGTCGCGGGTATATTCCAGCATCCGGCAGGCCGCCTCGTTGACGTTCAAGAGCCTGGAATCGGGACCGATCCAGAAGAACCCCTCGATGGCATGGTCGACGGAGAACTGAGTCAGTTTGAGGGATTCCTGCGCCTGACGCAGCGCCGTGATATCTTCGTTGAGCACAATAGCGCCGAGGACAACTCCGGCCTCGTCCTGGACCGGAACGGTTGTATTGCGGATGATCTTCATCGTCCCATCGAGGCATTCGAGGTCGAGGGTTTCGTTCAGGGAAGGGACTCCTTTCGTCAGCGCATGGCTCAAGGCCCAGCGATGGAGTTCGCTCGATGGTCCGACCGCCTCCCACCATCCAGGAGTATTGGGGGCATTCCCGATCCTAATCTGTTTGATGCCGGACCAGATCTCCTTCGCGGCGGGATTGGCGAGGATCGGCTTACCCGATTGATCGGTAAACCAGACACCCACGGGAAGAGCATCGAGGACAGTCCGCAACTGGCGCGCACTCTGGATAAGGGCCTCTTGGGTCTGCTTCTGTGCCGTGATGTCGATATGGGAGCCGGCCATGCGATACGGTTTCCCTTCCGTATCACGGATGGACACTCCGCGAGCCAAAATCCACCGGTAACTGCCGTCCTTGTGACGCAGACGGTGTTCAAATTCGTATTGTGGAGTTGTG
>JANYEF010000169.1 GCA_025363325.1 Nitrospira sp.
ACGCAGAAAGCGGCGCAAGAAGCCCACGAAGCGATTCGCCCCACGTCAGCCGCGCGTGACCCGGAATCTATCAGCCAGTACTTAGAACCGGATGTCCATAAGCTGTACCAGTTGATCTGGAACCGGTTTATTGCGTCGCAGATGGTCCCTGCGATCCTCGACGTGACTCGCGTAGAGTCGAGTCCCCTCAAGACGAGCGAGAAGTTTCTTTTCCGTACAACCGGCACGGTGGTGAAGTTTCCCGGCCATACGATTGTCTACATGGAGGGTATCGACAGGGAGCTCTTTGCGCAGAAGGAAAAGAGCGAGCAGGATGACGAGTCCGAGCGCCAGCTGCCTCTGCTCAGCGAGGGAGAGCGGCTGCAGCTTGTATCCCAGGAGGGACAGACAATCCCCGGTGTGCTCTCGAAACAACACTTCACCCAGCCTCCGCCTCGGTATAACGAAGCCTTGCTGATCAAAGAACTGGAAGAAAAAGGCATCGGCCGGCCCTCCACCTATGCGAGCATCATTTCGACGATTCAGGATCGCAAATATGCCGAGAAGGTGGATGGGCGGTTCGGTCCCACCGAAACAGGACGGACCGTGAACGATTTCCTGATGAAGGGATTCCCGGACCTGATCAACGTCGACTTCACCTCGCACATGGAAGAGGAGTTGGACGAAGTCGAAGCAGGCAACAAGCCGTGGGTGACGGCGGTGCGCGAGTTTTACGGGACCTTCGCAACGGATCTGGAGAAAGCGAAGACGATTCCTGGCCCCAAGGACACGGTGGAGCCACCGACGGATGTTCCCTGCGAGAAATGCGGTCGGATGATGGAAATTAAATGGGGACGGAACGGCAAGTTTCTCGCTTGTCCTGCGTACAAGGAGAAGCCTCCCTGCAAGAACACGCAGAATTTTGAGAAGCTCGAGGATGGTACCATTAAAATTGTTCCGAAGATTGAGTTGACGACGGATGAGACGTGCGAGAAGTGCAGCAGTCCGATGGTGGTGAAGACCGGCCGATTTGGAAAGTTCATCGCCTGCTCCGCCTACCCGGAGTGCAAGACCACCAAGCCGCTCGCGCTGGGTGTGAAGTGCCCTCAGCCAGGCTGTGGAGGCGATCTTGTCCAAAAGCGCACCAAAAAAGGGCGGTCATTTTTCGCCTGCAGCAAGTATCCAGCGTGCGAATATGCCCTGTGGGATCGTCCGATCAACAAGACCTGTCCAACCTGCAGCGCCCCGTTCCTCATTGAAAAGGTCAGCAAGCAAGTCGGCCGAAGCGTCCAATGCCGTAGCGAAGAATGCGGCTACCGCGAAGCAAGCTAAACCGATTCTCCCTCTGACAGTCGTTCCTTCTGCCTTCGCCCTATCAACTCAAACGGTTGCGAGTAGGTTCGCCCACGTCGTGTCCAGGTTCCTGCAAGATTGAGAACCAGTGTCATCGACGAGAAGCGTGCGAGCCTCACGAGGCTCGACCATGGAGTTGACGAATTGTGCAGCGGTGTTGATAATTAGGACAAGCGGTCCAATACACGAATGCGCCACTTGCATGAGGGCCTACCCAACTTGAGAAAGGAGAGAAACCATGAAAGCGAAAGAGGGCGTCGTCAACATCCTCAATAAGATCCTGACAGCGGATCTCACCGCCATCAATCAATACTTCGTCCATGCCAAGATGTGTGAGAACTGGGGCTACGAGCGGCTCCATCATAAAGTGCGAGAGCGCAGCATCGACGAAATGAAGGACGCCGACGAGCTCATCGGCCACATCCTCTATCTGGATGGTGTGCCGAACGTGCAGCGAATGAATCCCGTCCAAATAGGCGAGACAGTCCCCGAGCAGTTGAAGCTTGATTTGAAAACCGAACAAGAAATGCTCGCTCTGTTAAGCGATGGCGTGGTGCATTGCACGAAGGTGACCGACTTCACCACGCGGCACATGTTCGAGGAGATGGCCAAAGATGTGGACCAGCATATCGATTGGATCGAAACGCAACTGGAAACGATCAAGCAGGTAGGCCTTGAGAACTACCTGGCTGAACAGATCAAAAAAGAGGGGGCGTAAGCACCAGTTCCGTTCAGCTTTACCCGCATCACGGGCAACCGCCGGCTCTGAGCCGCACGATATAGATAGCGCTCTTGGCTGATCACAGCATAGAGGGGAAGGGGTTATCAGAGGAAGATTATTCTCAGAAGGAAAGTCGCTGACGTCGAGTGCCTACCGTACAACGTCTGTTAGCTCATTCTTCTTTCCCGTGCTTTCCTGCCATCAGCGGTTGTTTCAAGATCCACATCTCGTAGAGAGGGATTACCATCATGATGAGAAAACCCACCGTCATGAGGGTATCGCCCGTCAGCATGGTTAAGACAAATAGGGGAGAGACGTAGCTGATGAGCCAGGGAGACACCAGGTCGAGCATCACGCCACCGAATGAGATCCAGGTCGTGGCAACTTTCAGCCGACTGCTGGCGTTGGTGAGATAGAGCACATGGACCAGAATGATAAACACGACCGGCATCGTAAAGAGGTGGAAGTGGGTAATTTCAGCCAGCTCTCTGAACGACATCGGTTCCCCGAATGTGACATCCGATCCCCGATAGTGATTGGCGATCCCTTGTGGTGACAGCCCTGTCATGCTGTGGGCCCAGAAGAATGAAAAGGTAAAGCCAGCCAGCATCAAGAAAAGAAAGAAGGTGTAGACCAGGCGGATGTGCCGATCCGAGTCGCGGAGACGGAAGCGGGCGTTGAAGTTACGCATGGTTGAGAAGGTCGTCGGACCCTGTTAATTTCCGAAGATGGAGCCGAAGATCCCCTGCTCCGATTTTTTTGTGGCCACAGTATCGCTGCCGAGCCCTGCCGGTTTTAAATAAAACTCATCGACCAGTACCAGTACCCGTTTAATTCCCGCAGTCATCGAGCGGACCGACATGGTGGCGCCACTAATGTTGATGATGTCTTTATTGATGCGGACAGGATCGAGCACCGTTTTCCCCTCATACTGCACGTTGAAGCGCTTGGTCCGCACTTCACTGCCGCGTGCTTCGCGAAAGACGAGCAATTCTACGTTCGAGACACGGCCGTGCGCGTCCACTCCGACCATATAGGTCATCGGCTTGTGTTTGCCGATGGTATGCTGCACGAGGGCGTAGCCATCGACCTGGGTGCCGGTCTCGCCGATGTAGACATCAAAGGTATCTTCGGGAAATTTCCAGCCGATACGTTCCTCAATCG
>JANYEF010000173.1 GCA_025363325.1 Nitrospira sp.
GAGGCGATTCCTTTGCTCCCGGAACCCCCACTTCAGAAAGTGGTCGTTCGACGGCCGCAGTCGGAATCACCTCACTGGCCCGCACAAGGGGGAAGAGAGGAGCCGTCTGCAAGAACTGGCAAGTGGCGCATCCGTAACGACAGCGCAGATCCTGTTTCGGGCCACGCAAGGAAGCAAGGAGAGCCTGTGCTAATAGGGTTGCTAAGATTCGTTGCTAAAATAATCATGCGAAAGGATTGGCGTTTTGTGCACGATCGCATCGCCTTTGAATTGAGTCAGATAGCTAAGGAGGACAAGTGCTCACCGTCACTCGCGGCACAATTACTTCTTGTATCAGGCGAAGACCATCGTCATGGGCGTCACTGTGGATTTGACCTCTATGCGATTTGCCGCGCAACATGGAAACGCGTTACCTGGCAGTCGCGAGAGGGTGCAAGTACAATTGAACAACAGATAGTACGAGTAATTACCAAACGTTTCGAAGTGACTGTTAGGAGGAAAGTGAGAGAGATTCTGTTGGCCGCTCTTGTCGCGGAGTCATTTCCAAAAGCTCTTCTCCCTTCGGTTTATCTTCGTGTCGGATATTACGGGTGGCGAATGGATGGCTACTCTCAGGCTTGTAATAGTCTTGGCCTTCATCCTAAGTATCTAAGTTTGGGGCAAGCTGCCAGTCTTGTGGCCAGACTAAAGTACCCACAACCGCGAGTGATGCCAGGACACCGCGTTGATCAGATTCGATGCCGTAGCCAACACTTGTTGGCCCTTTATCAATATCACAAACTCGATGGAACCTATGACCACCTACTCCACCAGCCCATTTATATCGATCCCGTCACTTCAGGATTTGCACGAAGCCTTCCCGGATACTGAAGCGTTACGTGCAGCAGTTAGGGGAGGAAAGCGTCACGGTCAGGAAGTTCTTGCTCGACTTTGGATTACCGAAGGAATTCCTTTCGCATTTCAGAGCAATCCTTCAGTTTATGAAGAAATGCGTGGATGGTTGAGCCATAGGTTATCAGTTCATCCCAAAGAGATTACATTAGTAGGGAGTGCGCGGATTGGATACTCGTTGGCAAGCCCGCCTGAGCTTGGAAGGCCTTTCGGGAAACACTCTGACCTCGACCTCTGTGTAGTATCTGCTACCTTGTTCGGGCAATTTGAGGAGGCAGTCGAACAATTTAGGGTTGACTATCGGGCCGGGAAAGTTTTACCGCTTAGCGACACCGAGCGCCAGCTCTGGAACGCAAATCTCGATTTCGCTAGTAGAAACTTACCCAAGGGCTTCTTTGATGCGAACAAGGTTCCAAATAGGCAACAGTATCCTCTCGCACAAAAGATAGCTCAGGCCATGTTTCTTTTAGTCAAAAAATTAGATGTAACGCCGATGGCTCCACGAGTTCGTAAGGCTTCGATCAGAATTTATCAGGACTGGCCAAGTCTGATAAATCGAGTGGCATTTAATCTTGGATGGGCACTAAACTCATAGCGGTTCCATGTTTGGCTTGATCTCAGTTGTTGATTATTCTGCTGTGTGGCATTTTCGTCTGGTTGCTCCTCTCAAAAGCTAAATCTTGGCCCTCGTTCAAACCTGTGCCTCTAGTCGGTCCTTGCCTTCGGTTCACTCTTATCCAGAGCCAGTTTGCGCGGGGTTAGGAGGGGCACTTATCTTGCTGGCCTCTCTTCGTCTTCCGTCCTCTATGGAAAACTTTACATGAAAAGGGGGATCCGATGGCACCAGTGTTGGAACTCGATCGGCAGACAGCCTCGTTTGTGCGGCAACTCGAAGAACAACGGAAACTCGAAAAGACTCTTCTGGTCGAACGGGTTCGCGGAACGAAAGAAGGGCTGGAGTCGGTCTTCAGCGATATCAAGAGCCGTGTGGCGGTGCTGGAGAAACTGAACGGGTCGGCGAGTGCCAGCTGCATTGCGCCGATCGGCTGGAGCAAGCTGATCTTTACCGGAGCGGATAGTGTCTCGGCGCCGAATACCATCGGATTCGGCGATCGGGATGAAACGCTGTGCAAGCTCGATCAAATCAAATACCTTGAAGACACCCACTATCTCCGCCTTGCTGCGAATCCCCACTACGTGGAGCATGCGCTGCCGAATAAATCGGTCCAGGCACGCGTCGGGGCGAATCCTTCGCTCTGGGATACGCTCGGGTATGTCCACGTGGGCTACACGACCCTGCTGCAGATTCCCGCCTCGATGGAACCGACGACGGTGTCGATCATGTCGCGGGTGAACACCCTGTTTAATTGGGTCGAAACGAACGCGGTCGGAGACGAGTGGTACGCCCATGTATCGGCCGCCGCGCGACTGTGGGTAACCTATGATGGCGAGTTTCGTCAGGCGCCGCCCGCCCAGTTTGTGAATCTTCTCGCCTCGCCGACACAATTGCGGACGCATCAGGACATTGCGTCACCCGCGCCGAGCGCGGCCCTCACAATGCAAGTCTCGGCCTCAGCCGGCAGCGGCACGACGATCAGCGTGTACGAATCCATCGAACTCGTGGCCACCACGCCAAACGGGCATGCCTACCTTGACGGCATATTTTCCTGGGAACCGTTGGCAGTACAGCTGCGAGAGGGATGAGAAGT
>JANYEF010000181.1 GCA_025363325.1 Nitrospira sp.
CTGGCGGCCCTGTGCATCGGCGGCGGTATGGGTGTGGCACTGGCAATCGAACGTGATTAATTAAGTCTTGGATTAAGTCTTAGAAGTTCAGATACGCTTCCGCCTCGAGGTGTGCGCCGATTCGTTGACAGCTGGAGTTTGGCTGTGATACCGTCCACCGTTCTTTGAGCCTCATATAGAGGCACCTACACCTTGCTCCCGACTGGTTCGGGGGCCTTTGTCCAGGAGGATTGCTGCATGGAGCTCTACGAGTCTCTGTTCATTATTCGTGCGTCCGTCTCCGACCAGGAGACCACTGCCTTGATCGAGAAGATGAAGGCGGTGGCAGAGAAGACCGGCGCGCAGTTCATCAAATCAGAAAACTGGGGTAAGAAGAAACTCGCCTACGAGGTGAAGCGGGAGCGCAAGGGGACCTATGTCTACTTCTACTTCAGGGCGCCCAACATCACAGTTGGTGAATTGGAGCGGTCCTATCGGCTGGAAGACTCCATCATCAAGTTCTTGACCGTCCACCTCAAAAAAGAACTAGTGCCGCCACGGCCGCTTGAGACGTCATCGGAGGAATTTGCCGGTGGCCGGATTTAATAAAGTCGTTCTCCTCGGGAACCTCACGCGGAACCCTGAGTTGCGGTATACGCCGAACGGGACGCCGGTGGCCAGTTTGGGCCTCGCCGTCAGCCGTCGATATAAGCAGGGCGATGAACTAAAAGAAGAAGTCTGCTTTGTCGACATTGTCGTGTTCGGCAAGCAAGCGGAACATTGTGGACAGTATCTGAGCAAGGGGAACGGGATCATCGTCGATGGGCGGCTGCAGCAGCGCCGGTGGGAAACGGAAGACGGCCAGAAGCGCAGCAAACACGAGGTGGTGGCCCAAACGGTGACGTTCATGCCCAAGCGACAGGATGGCGGTAGTGGCGGGGCTGAGGCACCGGCACACGATGATGCCGGGTATGAACCCGACGAGCATGGCTAATAAATAGGGAGATAGTTATGGAGCGTGAACAACAGGGCGGAGATCGAGACGGCGGCGGCGGTGGCGGACGGTTTTTCCAACGCAGACGGCCTTGCAGGTTTTGTATCGATAAGGGGTCGATCGATTTTAAAGATGTCGGGCTGTTGAGAAACTTTCTGACAGAGCGGGGTCGGATTGTCCCGCGGCGCATCTCTGGCAATTGTATGAGGCACCAGCGCGAATTGACGGCCGCCGTCAAGCGGGCTCGGCACATTGCCCTGATCAGCTTTGCGGAAGAGCGATAACCGGTCACGTTGAGGATGGGAATGCAGGTAGGTGCCACGATGGATCTGCTCAGGCCGCTGCTGGCGGATATCACCATAGATGGGCTCTCGCTGGTCGGCGAGGTCACGGCTGAAGAACTCGGTCTCACCGAGGATGATGCCGTAGTCCGTGGTCCGCTGGCTGTGAGTCTGGACCTGACCAACGTTGAAGGGCTGGTCGCGGTGACCGGCGTGCTGGAAGGCACGATCATCCGTGAATGTGTGCGGTGTTTGAAGGAGCATGAGGATCCGCTGGCCTTTTCTGTACGGGCTGCCTTTATCCAGGAGCCTAAGTCGGTGCCGCGTCATCCGAAGCGAATCGATCTCCGAAAGGCGCGTGTGGAGGTCGAGGAGGCCGAACAAGAAGAAGAGCCAGACGATCAGTATCAATATCAGGGCAATCAGTTGGAACTGGCTCCCATGTTGCGTGAACACGTGATCCTGTCTGCGCCGATGCAGCCGCTCTGCAGCGACGATTGTTTGGGGCTTTGCGCGCGATGTGGGAAGAATTTGAATGAGGGGCCCTGTTCGTGTACCGCAGAACCACCGATCCCGACATTTCGGGTGGTCCAAGGTATGAAACGCAAGATCGGCGGGCCGTCAGCATCATAGCGTGACCGCCTGCTATCGAAAGTGAGAAGGAGTTGCCATGCCAAATCCAAAACATAAACATTCACGGGAACGACGCGATACGCGGCGCACACAAAAACTGCGCATCACACCGCCGGGCATGTCCGTCTGTCCGCAATGCCACGAAATTAAGCTGCCGCACTACACCTGCTTAAATTGCGGAACGTATAAAGGTAAGGCGGTTATCCAGGTCGAAGAGTCCTAGGCAGGCTCGTGACGGGGCTGTTGGGCCGCGCCTGCAGGGTTCGATGGCTTCATGGATCGCCACAGGATTGTGCCTGTTTGTCTGTTGTGTCGACTAGCTCACTGCTCTAAACTCCTGCCGCATGTAGCGTGGTCACGGCTGCTCTTCTTTCGTGACCACGCGACACGTCATCATTCGATGAGTACTCAGCCGTTATGAAGATTGCGCTTGATGTCATGGGCGGTGACCATGGACCGGCCCCGGCCATTGAGGGGGCTCTCCATGCCGCCAAGGAATGTGATGTCGAAGTGCTGCTGGTCGGTGACGAGGCCATTCTCACCGCCGAATGTCGCCGTCTCGGTTGTACGGACTCCCGCCTGTCTATTCGGCATGCCTCGCAGGTCGTCGAGATGCACGAGTCACCGGCTACCGTCGCCCGCAAGAAGCGGAATTCCTCTATCTGGATTGCCACTGAGTTAGTCAAGAGTGGCGAGGCGAGCGCCGTGGTCAGTTCCGGGAACACCGGCGCCAGCATGGTGGCGTCATTCTTTGTGCTCGGGTTGACCAAGGGTGTCGAGCGCCCGGCGATCGCGACAAGCTTGCCCACTCTGACCGGTACGGCGATCATGTTGGACGTGGGGGCGAATGTGGACTGTACGGCTCAGCATCTGGTCCAATTCGCCATCATGGGGAATGAGTATGGTAAATATCTCTTTGGGAAGCCCAACCCACGTGTCGGGTTGTTGAGTATCGGGGAAGAAGACAGCAAAGGGAATGAGGTCACGAAGGAGGCGTTCAAGCTCCTCAAAGCCAGTCCGCTCAACTTTATCGGCAATATCGAAGGACGCGAGGTGTACAACGGGAGTGCTGATGTGGTGGTGTGTGATGGTTTCATCGGGAACGTCGCGCTGAAGATCTCCGAGGGAGTGGCCGATACGATCAAGAAGTTGTTGCTCAAGGAAATTTCCGGATCCTTCTTCGGCCGCCTGGCCTATCCGCTCATTGCCAAGCCGCTGCGTAACTTGAAGAAAAAAATCGATTACGCGGAATTCGGCGGGGCGCCGCTCCTGGGCGTCAACGGCATTACCATGATCTGCCATGGCCGTTCGTCCGCCAAGGCAATCAAGAATGCCATCCGCCGGGCGAAGGGGTTGGCAGAGAGTCGCGTCGATGAGCTGATTCAACGCGATATTGAAGAGAGCCTCTCCCAAGCCAGGCCCTCTGAGGATGCGCCAGCATGAGGGCCCGGATTGCAGGGACCGGATCGTATGTGCCGGCTAAGGTGCTGACCAATCTCGATCTCGAACGGATGGTGGCGACCTCAGATGAATGGATTGTCGAACGGACCGGTATCCGCGAGCGACATGTGGCCGGTCCCGGTGAAGCCTGTTCTGATCTGGCGGTGAAGGCGGCGGAGCGGGCCCTGGCGGCCGCGGGGGTGAGTGCGGCCGATCTCGAC
>JANYEF010000195.1 GCA_025363325.1 Nitrospira sp.
CCAGTTCGATGTTGGGCGCCTTCCGCAGTCAGCCGCAAACCAGGCTGGAGTTTTTGAAGTTGATACGCAGAGGCAGCGTCGGCGACTCCGATTAACAGGACGTTGAAAAAGTCCCCCAGCTGCGTTCTCGCCTCGAAAGCATCCTCAACGTAGCCCAGAGGCTACGCCTCCGGTGCTTCCATCGGCTGCGGCCTTGCTGGATGAACTTTTTGAACGTCCTGCGTGGTCTCTGCCATTTCATTCCAGAAGAAAGTCTTTCAGGAACCTGCCAATCCCTTCTCAGTGCGTGAACCCCGCCAGTGAGTCCCACGTGCCAGCGCTCGGGCTGTTGGAGCTCTGAGCGATCGAAAAAGTCGTAGTGGGTCGGCCTAGTAGAGCTTCCAGATGGGATCACTGGAACTCCGGCGGGGTTCCACATGGTCCCGGCATCCAACTTCTCGCTCAACCACGTAGCGACTAGTGGGCAGCTGTATGGCTCTCAACAAGGTGAGGACGCAGGAGTCAGTCAGGGTAGCTTCGACGATCAGAGTATCTTTACGGACATCCGCGCCTCCATAACCGGGGATGCTCTTGACGAGCGGCCCAGCGTCAACCAATTTGGGCTGGATGGTAATTCGGCGTTTTCCTCCAACAGCCATACCATTCAATCCGAGCCGAATGCCAATTTGGTTACTCAGGGTTCCAGCCTTATTGGTTGCGTTGTACAAAAAAACACTGCCGGCGAATCCGACGTCGTCGGAGATGGAGCCTTCATAGATGATAGTGCCGTCGGTATAACGAACCTCGAGGTTAGCCTTAATCCTTCGGCCCCACGTAGCGAGGGGGCCGTCACCGATCCTGATATCTTCGATACGCAGAAACTCTCGCTTGAGTTCCTCAAGTTGAATCCTATCCTGGCCGGTCAGCTCGAGAGGCCTGTAGGGTCCAACGCCTTCTTCAACGCTACAACCAGCTTGCCCTAGGGCCAGGATCAAGAGAATCAACGCGTGCTTCTGCATGGCCACACTGTATCGCTGTAGCGGTGAGGGAGCTTACTGAAATGTGAAATGAGGACAGGGGCGAGGTGGTCAGGTCTGTTTTCCCTTTGCGAGTTCTGAGGCGAAGGCAGCGACGGTTTGGTTGAACGTGTCTGGCTGTTCCATGTTGGCTAGGTGTGCGGCTCCTGGAATGAGGACCAGGCGGGCTTGGGGATCTGTTCTGCCATGGGCTTGGCATTGGAGGGAGGGGTTGCTTGTCGCTGCTGTTGGTGACAATGGTCTTAGCTATGGTCATGAGGCCGTTTGCGATCATCAAGTCCGGCGTATACAATTCAGGCCATTCTTGAGGGCTCGGATGACGACTTCACGCGATCAGGCTCCCGATTTGTTTGGGACTCCCGAGGGAGAACAATCCATTGAGGCTCCATTGGCCGAGCGTCTGCGGCCGCGCGAGTTTGCGGACTTTGTCGGGCAAGAGGAGATCACTGCGCCGGATCGGCCGTTGCGGAGGGCGATCGAGGCAGACCAACTCTCCTCCGTCATCTTCTGGGGGCCGCCCGGTTCTGGCAAGACCACGCTGGCGCATCTCGTCGCGCGCCACACCAAAGCACAGTTCGTGCCTTTCTCGGCGGTCACAGGGGGTGTTCCCGAGCTGCGGGCCATCATCAAAACGGCTGAACAACGTCAGGCGATTAACGGCCAACGGACTATCCTCTTCGTCGACGAGATTCATCGGTTCAACAAGGCGCAGCAGGATGCCTTTCTGCCTCACGTCGAGCGGGGAACGGTCATTTTGGTTGGGGCGACCACGGAGAATCCGTCATTTGAAGTGATCTCACCGCTCCTGTCTCGTTCCTTGGTCATTGTGCTCAAGTCCCTTTCGGATGAGGCACTGGGGCATATTCTGGACCGGGCGCTCGCGGACCCTGCGATCGGGTTGGGGAAGTGGAATGCCCGCCTGTCACCCGATGCCAGGCAACGACTGATTGCCTATGGCAACGGCGATGCGAGGGCGCTCCTGACCGCGCTGGATTTTGTGGTCACACAGCAACCGGCTGGGCCTGATGGCACGCGCCTGATCGATGGCGCGGCGCTGGAAGCCGCGCTGATGAAGAAATCAATCCGCTACGACAAGTCCGGCGAA
>JANYEF010000205.1 GCA_025363325.1 Nitrospira sp.
TCTGATCGAGCTTGTCCAAAATCTGGCTAGGCGGACCCCCTGGATTGCTCGACGGTGGGGCTGCTGCAGCGGGCATGCCCCCTGGGCCACCGCTCGCCATCGACAGTCCTCCGACCAGCAGCACCACGGCCCCGACTCTCCATGCCAATTTCCTTCTCCTGTTTCTCATGCAAACCCTCCTTTGTATGGTGTGGCTGATTGGATCGACCGACTGACTCTTAGCCCGCTGTTCATCATTCGTCGCTCGTGAAGTGTCTTGTCTTTGGCCTACTCTCTGCCCCCTTACCCCCGTTACCCTCATTCCCGCCTTACTTCTCTGCCTCAGACTTCGCCGCCTGCCCCCGCATCCAGTCTTGATCGATCAACTCCAGCGCCCACCTGTCGAGAGCCCCGAGGCGCACGCGGACATCCGGAGAATCGAGTCCTTTGGCCATCCACGTGGGCTCGACCAGGGTGTCCTCTGCACGTGCTGATTCAGAAAATGGGAGAGGCGCGGGAGGCGAGATTGTTTTCCCCTAGCCCCGTGCCCCAGCCTCAGGCCCGTAATCTTGCCTTCCCAAGTTCGCACGTGGCTCAAGACTCAGCGCGTTGTCAGACGAAGCCAGTCTGTAGTTGGACAGCCTCGTAAGGGGCATCAGGCCCAGGAACAAGCCCAGGCGCGGACACAGCAGCTGCGCACACGGTTGCGATGAACGCGCAGTGAGGTGTCGGGATGTGAGTGAGTGTAAGCGGGAGGCCGCCGGAAGGGAGCATGCCAACCGTTGAATGCCGACGAGATGCATATGGGCACCCTTCTGATGCGCGATGTCCGACCGAGGCTTGCTCTAGCAGGAAGCTGAAAAAGTCCGCCAGCCAGTCTTGTTCATTTGGTCTGTTCGGTCTGTCTCGTCTATTTGGTTGAACCAGACTAACCAGATGGACCAGACAGACTGGACTTGTCCCACTCGACTGAGCTCGTCGCAGGCAGACGTGCGGGCCATCGAAGTCCTGCTGTACCGAAATGGTTTTCCCGCAGCCTGCTAGAGCCTCCTCACGAGGAGTGTGGCCTATACGGCAGATTACTATTCTCTGTCAAGTGCTTCTTAACATTGGAAGCATGAACAATACTTGCACGTTCTTCTGCCGACCATTATGACGGCATGAGCTGGACAGGGTGGGTAAGACCCGTGACCAGCGGGTCTGGCCAACATTCTCCTCGTATCCAAGACTCACGGCGCAAGTCCTACCTGAAACAGCTCATTTAGGTTTCCATGCAGCGCTTGCCCCCCGGAAACACTGCATGCTAGGATTCAAGTGAGTGAGCACTTACTTACTATGAAAAAACGGACCAACCAGGCCACGACTGGGAACGGGCAGCGGATTTCTGCGCGCGATCGTCAGGCCAGCCTCATCGTGGCCGCCGCTTCGCTCTTCGCCGCGAAAGGGTTCAACGGCACCACCACAAAAGAAATTGCCAAGGCTGCGGGCGTGAGCGAGGCTTTGGTCTTCAAATACTTTCCGACGAAACGGACGCTCTACGCCGCAATCCTGGAAGAAAAAGCCACCGTCAACGAACTGCTCGAAGCGGTGAAGGCGGCGGCCAAGAAACACGACGACCAGCACGTGTTTACGATGATTGCGAGCTATCGCATTCGCCCCGGCGTCGATTCGACGTTTTTGCGACTCCTCTTGTTCAGCGCGCTGGAAGGGCACGAACTATCAGAGATGTTCTTCGGTAAGCACCATAAAGTGTTCTATGACCACCTCGCCGCGTACATTCGCACAAGGATTGAAGACGGCGCGTTTCGCCCGGTCGATCCCCTCCTGGCAGCCCGCGCGTTCATCGGCATGGTCGTCCATCACCGCTTGCTCCATGAAATTTTCAGAGTCCCGATGCATCAATCCCATGAGGACACGGTGGCGACCTACGTCGACCTCTTCCTCACCGGACTGATCAAGAAACCGGCCAGCCATAAAACGCCGGGGAGGCGTGCGCGATGAATCCCCTGAAACAACATCCGATTGTCACGCTCGGGGTCATTATTTTCTTTGCGATCACGGCCCTCGTCGTGTTTCGCCTCAGCAGCGGGGCCAAGAGCGACACCCGCGAGGCCCGGGCCATCATCGTCGCCACCGTTGCGCCGCTGAAACAGGACTTGGACATTCGGCTCGCCTATACCGCCGACATCACCCCCAACCAGGCGGTCAATCTGTTCTCACGGGTCGACGGTTACATCGCCAAGATCTACGTCGATAAAGGCGACCTGGTCAAAGCCAACCAGCTCCTGATTGAGATCGATCACACAGATTATCGGCATGCCGTCAACCAGGCCAAGGCAAACCTGGCGGCAGCCAGAGCGAGAGTCGCGCAGCAGGACGCCACGGTCCGCAACACCACCCTCACGCTCAATCGGATGCAGGCACTGATCAAAGACCAGTTTGTCTCGCAGCAAGATCTGGATAATGCCCAGGTCGCGTACGACGCAGCGGCGGCGGCGCTCGACTCACTCCGCGCGCAGGTTCAGCAAATGGAGGTCGCCCTGGCGCAGGCCGAGACGAACCTGGCCTACTCCTATATCCGTGCGCCCTTTGCAGGCTACGTGGCCGAACGCAACCTCGATCTCGGCGCCTATGTCAGCGGGGCAACCGCCGGCACCTCCACTATCTCGCGCGGGATTCTCACCCTCCATGAGATCCAGACGGTCCGCATTCTGATCGAAGTCGTCGAAAAAGACGTCCCGCTCATTCATGTAGGTCAAAAGGCGGAAGTACGTGCCGAGGCCTATCCCAATCGTATCTTCGAGGGCACGGTCACCCGTGTCGTCCAGGCGCTGAACCGAGCTACCCGCACGATGACGGTCGAAGTGGATCTCCCGAACAAGGATCATGTCTTGAAAGGCGGCATGTTCGCCCGCGTAGAGGTTCTGGTCGGCACCCATCGAAATACGATTCAGATCCCCATCGACGCAGTGAGTCGATTGGAGGAAGCCCAATATGTCTACATTGTGCGCGAAGGAAAGGCCCAGCGCATGCCGGTAGAAATCGGAGCCCGCGACGCGAACCGGGTGGAGATCACCAAGGGCTTGGACGGGTCGGAGCAGGTGATCGTCTCTGGGAAAGACCTCGTGCACGATGGTACCCCCGTGCAGACGCAGCCGATGACTCCGGTGAAGAGTGATGGGTGATGAGTGATCAGTCACCTGGCAGCTAGCGTTCTTCCAATCCCTAGCTCATCACTCATGACTCATCACGTATCACTACTTGCATCATGTGGCTGACCCTCCTCGCACTTCGCAATCGTATCGGCATCCTGATGCTGTCCTTGGCCATGGTGATCCTGGGCGCCACCTCCCTGCAGCGGCTACCAGTCGATCTCTTTCCTCAGATTCAAGTGCCCGTCGCCTTCGTCGGGGTCATCTATAAAGGCGCGCCGCCGCTCGATATCGAACAAAGTGTCGTCTACCCTATTGAGAAAGCCGTCAGTTCTGCGTCGAACGTCGAGCATGTCGAGTCGTTTTCGAAGCAAGGCATCGGCGGGGTACAGATCTGGTTCAACTGGGGCGCGGACATTAACGTCGGCCAGATGGAGGTGATGCAACGCATCACCCAAATTCTCAACAGCCTCCCGCCCGGCATTCTGCAACCCTTTATCGTTAAGTTCGACGTCTCCAATATCCCTGTCTCCCTCGTGACAGTCTCCAGCGAGGATCTCGACGAACGGGCCCTGTACGACCTGGCCTCTAATACGGTTGCGCCGCAGATCGAACAGATCGCTAACGTCGCCGCTGCCACCGTGGAAGGCGGGAGAATCCGCCAGATCAACATCAACCTCGACCCGGCACTGTTGAACGCCCGGAGCCTCTCGATCCTCGACGTCGTCAAATCCGTGAAGGCCGCCAACCTCATTCTCCCCTCGGGCGACATCAAGGCCGGCAATCTGGACTACAACGTATTCACCAATAATCAGTTCCGCACCATCGACCCGATCCAGGACGTAATCGTGAAGGTCAACCAACAGGGCAGCCCCGTGCGCGTACGGGATGTCGGGACCGTGACCGATTCGTCGGACATTCAGACCAACATCGTCAGAACGGACGGGACCAGAGCGGTGTACTTACGCGTCAATAAACAGCCCATCGCCAATACCGTGGCAGTGGTGGATGCGCTACGCAAGGCCCTGCCGAAGATGGTCGGCATTCCGCCCAGCGTGAAGCTCGGCATCTCCTTCGACCAATCGGTCTACATCCGCCAATCGATCAGCAACCTTATCGAACAGGGACTGCACGGATCGCTGCTGGCCGCAGTGGTCATCCTGATTTTCCTCCGTAATGTTACGAGCACGCTGATCATTTCCGTCGCCATTCCCCTCTCGGTCATGGTGACCTTCATCGTGCTCTACTTCTCCGGGCAAACCCTGAACGTATTCACGCTGGGAGGCCTGGCCCTCGGGATCGGCCGGCTCGTCGACGATTCCATTGTGGAGCTCGAGAACATTCAACGCCATCTCAACACCACGCCCCGCCGCTGGGACGCGATTCTGGAAGCGGCCCGCGAGGTGGCAATGCCCATTCTCGCCTCGACGATCACCACGGTCGTCGTCTTCCTCCCGATCTTCTTCGTCGCTGGGATTGCCCGCTTGCTGCTGATTCCTCTGACCATCACGATCGCAATCTCCCTGTTCACCTCCTTCTTCGTCTCCCGCACGGTGACCCCCGCTCTCTGCTACAAATTCCTCAAGCCGGAGCAGGAATCTCACCGTTCGATGCCGAGATGGTTCGTGCGTCTGATGGATTGGAGCCGCGAACGGTACGAGGCGTTGGACAAAGGCTATGAGGGATCGCTCCGTTGGGTCTTGGCCCATCGCAAGCTCTTCATCACCGGCATCCTGCTCTTCTTCGCCGCATCACTCACGCTGGCACCCAAGATCGGGACGGAATTTTTGCCGGTGTCGGATGAAAGCCAGTTCCGCATCGTCCTGCGCGGACCGGTCGGTCAGCGTGTGGAGAAAACCGAGCTGCAGGTGGCCGAGGTCGAACGGGTGCTGCGGGCAGAGATCCCTGCCGAGGAGCTGGAAACCATCGTCTCCAGTACCGGCGTGTTAGCCCAGGGCCGTTCCTCCCTATTCAATCCGAACACCGGCCCCCATACATCGTCCATCTCCGTTCATCTCGTCACGCCGGACAAACGGACCAGAAACCAAGTGCAAATCATGAACGACGTAAGGCCTAAAGTCCTCAAACTCTTTCCGGGTGTCGCGATGTTTTTCGATCCGGGAGGGCTCATCAAACGAGTCACCAGTTTCGGGTCGCAGAAATCCATCGACGTGGAAATCTACGGCTACGATTTCGAGCAGGCGCGGGGGGTCATCCGGCAGGTCGAAAGCATGATGCGCCAAATTCCTGGCCTGGCCGACATCGAAGTCAGCCGCGAGGAGAACTATCCCGAGGTCAACGTAGTGGTGGATCGAGAGAAGGCCGCGCTCCTCGGTATCAGCGAAACAGATGTCGCCACCGCCGTGCTCTACTCACTCAACGGCAACGGCGCAACCGACCCCATCATCTACACCGACCCTCAAAACGGGA
>JANYEF010000232.1 GCA_025363325.1 Nitrospira sp.
TCCTGCTCAACGGATAGGCTACCCGCTGGGTCCTTGATGATGAAATTGTGCGGGATAATCGTCGTCACACTAGTCAGCGTCAGTTCAACCGGTTTCCCAGCTTCGACAATCAAATGGTTGGGGGTGTACGAGTAACTATCAAGCGTGACCGTGGCTCGCTGCACCCCGTCTGCCGCCACAGTGACCACCACAGGAGGGCCGGACTGAGAGGGCTCCGCTGCATGAACGGTTGTCACACCGACAGATGTCAGCAACCCGACAATCGCCAACATGTGGATCAATCGCATATGCACCTCATCAATGAGGCAGTTCTAACAGGAAGAACTGGAATGGGTCAACTTTGCCCAGGAGTTTCATGCACTTCGAGCGCCTTGACCTTCGCATGTTAGGAGTTATCTTCCATCGTATCGCCTTGGCAGTCTCGATTGAGATGCATTTCAAGGAATTGGTTAGTACAATGGCTTTCAGAGATTACTCGCCCAATGACGGGGCGAGAACGTGTGTTGAAGGAGGATCTCGATGAAGTGGATGAAAGGCATGTTCCTGCTGTTGGCCGCCAACATTCTAATCATGGTGACGCTCTCGCTCACCGTGCCGCTTCTTATTAATATCGTCCTGCCCATGTTCGGGATTGATCTGCGAGGATCGGTCGACCTCAGCTCGTTAGTCTGGGCCCTCGTCCTCGGCTTTGGTGGTGCCTTTATCAGCTTGGCGTTTTCTAAACAAATGGCTCGGGCCATGTTGGATTGCCGCCAGATCACCCAACCCCGGTCGCAAGCCGAACAGGTCATTTACGGCTCTGTCCAGGAGATTGCGCAACGGCTCCACATTACGATGCCTGAGGTGTGGGTCTATGAATCTCCCGATCCCAACGCCTTCGCGACCGGCCCCAGCAAGAATAACTCCATGGTGGCCGTCTCGACTGGATTGTTGAGCAATTTGCAAGAACAGGAAGTGCGATCCGTCCTCGCCCACGAAATGGGACACGTCTACAACGGGGACATGTTCGCGACGACCGTGTTGGCGGGGCTGATGAATACCTTCGTGTACTACATCGCGATGTGGGTGCGTCGGTTCTTCGCAGAACGCGATCAGGCAATGCTCGGCTTTGGATTGTCGATCATGCTCCAGATCATCGTCAGTATCCTGGCCTCGGTCCTGATCAGCTGGTTTTCGCGGCAGCGTGAATATGGCGCGGATGCCTTTTCCGCCAAGGTCTACGGCAAGGACTCAATGATCTCAGCCCTTCGCGCGATCGATCGATGGGTCACCCGTTCGCAGGTCGAGTACTCCGCACAGGATGCGCTCGCGACGATGAAGATCTCCGGTAATTCCTCAGGATTCATGCATCTTTTTGCCACGCATCCGCCGATGGAAGCGCGCATTGAGGCCTTAGAGCGACTCTAACTGGAGGTGTCCGATGGAAAGATTCCGGCACACAGTGGTGAGATTGTTCGCAGCAATTGGCTTGATCGCCGGTGGTGGATCGAGCGACCTACTTGAGCCGAGCCCCGCACAGGCAAAACAAGAAGGGACCAGTCTCATGGCAGCACAGACGCCCGCGGTCTACGATTTTACGCTCAACGATATCGACGGGAAGCCGGTCTCACTGAACCAGTTCCGCGGCAAGGTGCTGTTGCTGGTCAACACGGCCAGCTTCTGTGGTAATACGCCGCAATATACTGACCTTGAAAAGATGTATGAGCAATATCGTGAAAAAGGCTTCGAGATCCTGGCGTTCCCTGCGAACAACTTCGGGCAGCAAGAGCCAGGGACGAATACAGAGATCAAAACATTCTGCTACACCAAGTACAGCCTGTCGTTTCCACTTTTCAGCAAGATCAGCGTGAAGGGCGCCGATAAACATCCTCTCTACCGGTATCTGACTGAACAGAGCCCGTTCCCCGGCGAGGTGGAGTGGAATTTCCAGAAGTATTTAGTCGATCGGTCAGGAAAGGTTGTCGCACGATACCATCACCGCGCGAAGCCGTTGGCGCCAGAGATCGTGCAGGATGTTGAACGAGTGCTCGCGTCCCGCTAACATGTTTAGCCTTTTCGATAAAATGAAATACTCGCCCGATACTCCTGAATCGCGGCGGCCAGAGCCTGACTGCCGCGAGGAATATTCGCATCCAGAGCATCTTCAATCGCGGAATCATCGATTTCCACATCATAGCGATCTTGCATATTCGTTCGGACAGGCCCCTGCGTCACCTCCCGCGGCATGAAAATTTCTTTCCAGACTTCTTTCTCGACCAGACATACATCTCTGAATCGCTCGTAGAGCAGCGTCAGCTTCTCTTGATCCGTGACTTTGATACGATCTCCCATCTTGTTCCTTTTCTCTGTTTAATGACTATCAGGATGCTGAAAAAGGTCGTCAGCAGCGTTCTCGCATCGCTCAGAGGCTCAACGTACCCCAGAGGGTACGCCTTCGGCTCTTCACTCGCTGCGGCCTTGCTGGACAGCCTTTTTGAGCATCCTGCATGCTGCGCTCCTGTTGTCCCAAACGTGCCTGCCTGTGCCTGTCCGCACGCAAACAGGCGGACC
>JANYEF010000261.1 GCA_025363325.1 Nitrospira sp.
ATTGCAGACGACACGAGACGGGCGCAAGAGGTTCTTCCACCGGAAAGTGTCTCAGTGCGAGTGGGGAACGAGAAGGAACGGCGAACGATCCCAGTTCGTTACTCCACCATCGATGGGCACCCTGTGGCGCTGCGAGGCTTCAATCCGTAGGCCACCACATGAGCAGAATTTAGCAAAACAGAAACGGTTCCAGGAACCATTGATTGCCCAGGCCCCGCGGCCTAAATAATCTCGAAGGCCGGACACTTTGTAAAGGCAGCAGCCACTGAATCCCTTTCCTATTTGCTCAGGCAAACGCCAAACGCCCTTTTGGCTCAGGAATTGGGCGGCCGAGGTCTTTCGCGGTCGCAATCCATTCCTGAATTATGGTTTCCACGTTCGCCAAAGCTTCTTGGTATGTAGCTCCATCTGCTGCACAGCCAGGCAATTCCGGTACTTCGGCAATAAACGCCTGATCGTCCTTACTCCAGTAGATGATCACTTCATACTTACTCATTCACATCACCTCCCAACTTATGCTGAAGAATCACCTGGCGAACCTGCTTCACCTGATAGGATTTGGCATGGGAGCCTTTCGGCTGTAGATTCAGAATCTCTTCGACCCCTGATTTCGTGAAAATATGATGGCTCCCTCGAATTCGTTCTTCGAAGCCTAATTGCACCAGTAAATGCCGTAGCCCCTCGAACGGAATACAGGCATCCGAGGTCCCACGCAAAACACGTTCGAGAAGTTTATCTGATTTAGTCACTCAGTTTTCTGACCACCAAAAGAAACGATTCGATGTTCTGCGCCAGGTCGAATTCTAAAGCTGTCCTATCATCCTGTCAAAATTTCCAGCCCTGAAGCCCATCCCATTACGCAAAGCCAACAAAATATTTTCGGCTAGCTTCTTCTCCCTCTTCCACCCCGTGGCGGGATGGAAGGGGGAGACCTCAAGTGCGCGCGTCGAACGAGGGCCTTCTCAGGCCGCGCGTTCCGCGAGCACAGAGGTCCCCCCTCCGTCCCGCCCCTCCACTACTGCCACCCCGACACGTCATATCCCTTCTCAAGCAAACACCTCACCACCGCATCGCCGTAAGGAGGATCCGGATCGAGTGGCCTATAGGCGCCGCCCACTGAACCAATGATGACTCCGAGTGCACCACCGACCGCTATACCAATCACCACACCCGGCACTCCACCGATGAGTCCACTCGATGCCCCCACCGCGGCGCCGCTAATCAGACCCAGCCCAGCTCCTGCAGCCACATTGCCACTTCGATTGCCGGTACCCGGCTTCAGCCCGGCCGCGTCCGCCTCCTGCTGACACACAGCAACATCAAGCTTCGCCGCCTCCCGCCCCTGCAGCTGGAACTTCGCATTCGACCGCAACATCGGCTCCGGCCCAGCACAAGCGACGACACTCAAAACAGACACAGCCAGAACAATTTGATAGACGGATATACAAATCTTCCTCCACGCCCTCCCCCAGTCGCAGAAGGCATCATTCTTTTTCTTCGTGGGATGGCTCGGGTGGGCTTCACTGCGCGTCCCCTTCTCACTCACCCACTCCTTTCCCCACCTTGTGACGGGATGGAAGGGGGTGACCTCAAGTGCGCGCGTCGAACGAGCACCTTCTGAGCGTGCGCGTTCCGCGAGCACAGAGGTTCCCCCTCCGTCCCGCCCTATCTTTATTGCCATCCTGTGACCTCATATCCTTTTTCTTGCAGGCATCGATTCACAAAGTTCGTATAGGCCTGATTCGGTTGCGACGGACCGGCAATCATATGGAATAGACCGGTGAGTAATCCCCATACTGCCCCGGTCGCTGCTCCGATCATGGAACCGCGGCCTACTGCGCCTGAGATGGCTCCGCCGACCGCCCCAGCTGCCGCCCCGACTCCGGCTCCTACTGCAGTGCCGGTCGCGACTTGACCGGCCTTCCCACTGCCCTCCTCCGCCCCAGCCGTTTCCGCTAATTGCCGACAGGCCTCAATGTCCTGCGCCGCGATCTCTTTCCCCACCGACTGCATATGCGCATTGGGATACAGAATAGGATGCGCCGTCGAACAGGCGGCGAGCAACAGCAACCCCCCGATAGCGAACAGCACTCTGTGCCTCATGGCTTCGCCGATCTCTTTTGATGTCCAAGACTCAAACGAGCCATGACCAACTGCGCGGTGGCCCCTTTGACAAGAACACGCTTGTGCCGTCCGTTCGCACCGGACTGGATCTGCACCGAAGCAGCAGGAATCGAAAATTGGCGGGCTAAGAATCGGATCAATTCCTCATTAGCTGCGCCGTCGACCGGTGGGGCGGCCACTCTGATTTTGATCGCGTTGCCGTGAATGCCCACGCACTCTGTCGTAGAAGCTTTTGGTTGAATATGAACGGTAAGGATCGCGCCGTCTTTGGTGTCCTGCACAATCAGCGAGTTCATCCGTGACAGGGACCAACAACGAGTGGATCAGAAGATGGCCTTCACCAATTCCAGAATGCTGCGCTGCATATCGGGATCGTCGGTGATCGGGCGGGCAATCGCGACATCGCAGGCTCGATCGGTCGCCACACCTTGCCGAATGAGGGTCCCGGCATAGATCAGCAATCTGGTGCTGACCCCTTCTTCCAAGCCATGATTCTTGAGGTTCCGCACCTTTCCGCCGAGTTTCACCAAGCTGGCCGCAAGGTCGCGGCTGACCCCTGCTTCCCGTTCGACGACGGTGGTTTCGATGTCAGGCGCCGGATAGTCGAACTCAATCGCCATGAAGCGCTGCTTCGTGCTTTGCTTCAAATCCTTGAGCACACTCTGGTAACCGGGGTTATAGGAAATCACCAGGAGGAAGTCGTCAACCGCTTCGAGGATCTGGCCTTTCTTTTCAATCGGCAGGAAACGGCGATCGTCGCTCAGGGGATGGATGATGACCGTCGTATCCTTCCTCGCCTCGACAATTTCGTCCAAATAGACAATCGCGCCATGCTTCACGCCGAGCGTCAGCGGCCCATCGACCCAGACTGTCTCTTGGCCCTTGAGTAAATACCTCCCCACTAAATCGGAAGCGGTGAGATCTTCGTGACAGGCCACCGTGATCAAGGGACGACCAAGCCGGTAGGCCATATGCTGAACGAATCGGGTCTTGCCGCACCCGGTTGGCCCCTTGAGCATGACCGGCATCTTGCTGTTCGCCGCGATCGTGAACAACCCGATCTCGCCACGAACCTCCGCATAGAATGGTTCTCGCTCGATCCGATACTGCCCGACGTCGACTTCGCGTCCTTGCTGCATCTCTGTGTCTCTCTGGTCTATCTGGTCTATTTGGTGTATCTGGTTCGGTGCAGTCACGATAAACGGAACCGAGGCTGAAGATCAAGTGATTCGGCAGGATGCTGAAAAAGTCCGCAAGCCTGACTTGTTCATTTGGTTTATTTGGTTTGTCTTGTTTGTTTGGTTGAACGAAACTAACCAAATGAACCAAATCAACCAGATAAACAAAACAAACCAGATCAACCAGACTAGCAGTCTGCTGAAAAACCCCTCGCAAAGCGGTGCGTAATATGATTCTCTGTTTTCAGGAAGAACGGAGGGTCACTCATGCGCGGAACATTTGAAGATCAGGGACGAGTATTTTCGTATATTTCGCCAGAGCAACGGGT
>JANYEF010000264.1 GCA_025363325.1 Nitrospira sp.
TTCGCCGCGGGCCAGCATGGGCTTGAGCAGATTGGCTGCGTCCATCGCCCCTTCTGCGGCCCCCGCTCCCACGACCGTATGCAGCTCATCGATGAACAACAAGACTTGCCCCTCTGCTGTCTGCACCTCTTTGAGGACCGCCTTCAATCGTTCTTCGAACTCGCCGCGAAACTTCGCACCGGCCACCAACGATCCCATGTCAAGGGTGATGACGCGCTTATTCTTCAGTCCTTCAGGTACGTCTCCTTTGATAATGCGAGAGGCCAGTCCTTCGACGATGGCGGTTTTCCCGACGCCAGGTTCGCCGATCAGCACAGGATTGTTCTTCGTTCGCCGTGAGAGAATTTGGACGACACGACGAATTTCTTCATCGCGCCCAATGACGGGATCCAGTTTCCCTTGCCCTGCCAACCGGGTGAGGTCGCGGCCATATTTTTCCAAAGCCTGATAGGTGCCTTCCGGGTCCTGGCTCGTGACACGTTGAGACCCTCGTATTTGTTGCAGTGCGCCCAAGAGCCGTTCCTTGGTCAAGCCGAGCTTTTTGAAGACGCCCCCTTCTTGGACCATGGCGAGGATGACATGTTCGACACTGAGATAGTCGTCTTTCAACGCTCGTTGTTCGTCTTCGGCTTTGGCCAAGACCTGGGTCAGCCGCGCGGCGACGTGGAGTTGTCCAGGGCTTGCTCCGGCGCCCTGTACTTGAGGCAACTTCGCGAGGGCCTGCTCCACCCCCTGGCGAACGGAGGGCACGGACAATCCTGCCTGTTCGAGAAGAGAGGAGGCGAGACCGCCATCCTGTTCCACGAACGCAAGTAGAAGGTGCTCCACATCTATTCCCTGATGACTCCGCCTCGTGGCATGAGACGACGCGGTCTGAAGCGCCTCTTGTAGTTTGATCGTCATGCGATTCATGTCCATTGGACCACTCCTCTTCACTCGGGTGTGCTGACGTTGACAAGGTACATAAGCATAGGATGCGGGAAGTCAACCTCCCACGAGGGGCCATTGGCTTGACCCGACAAGTTCCCGCAGACTATTGTCGTTCATGTCGCGAATTCTGACAGAAACACTCGCACTCTATCGGGGGGCCTTCCGCAAAACTGGAGAGTCTCTTGCCCGCGGTTGGATGACCATAGTGGCCGTGGTGGGATTTGGATTCCTGCTGGTGCTCGCCACCCAGATTGCGTCGTCGCTCGGCATGGCTGGAGGATTTCTGCTTGGCGCGGTGAATGCGCTCCTGGTTGGCGCCACCCTGAGCCTGATTGAGCAATCGATTACCTATGCACGGGTACTCACCTTCCGCGACATTCTTGGCAGCGTTGGCCACTACTTTTGGGATGTCATCGGCGTCGGGTTCATTCTGTGGCTGCCGCTCATGGCTCTTGACATGAGTATGCAGACCAACCCGTTTGGGCAACTTCTGTCGTACGCGGCTCTTCTGCTCATTTTTCTCTTACTGAACCCGGCACCGGAAATTATCTATCAAGTACGGCATGATTCCCCGCTCGACGTGTTCAAGGCCTCGTACGAGTTCGTCCTCGAGAATTGGATGGAATGGTTTCTACCGTTTGCGCTGATCCTGATTCCCGTCGTCCTCTCGCCCATGGGGCTACAATCATTTTTTTCCCTCTCCAGCCGAGTGGGCAGGGGAGCGGGCTTAGACTTTTCCCAGCTCCTCGTGCTGCCCTTCACGATCTTCGGAAGTTGGCTGGACCTCATAGGTATCCCTCCCTCAATCGGCTGGTATATCGGGCTGTTCTTTACGCCTCTGCTGGCCGTGTCCATGTTATTGTTTCGTGGCCATCTCTTTGCATCGCTACATGGGGTGTCACGCCGCCAACGCCGATTTCTCTCGCCACTCAAATAGGGACGTGTGTGCTGGAAAGGGAGAGTTTCAGATTTTTCTAATCGGAAGCCGCTCAAGCCTTCCCAGCCCTTCACCCCCCAAGGGCGGATGATCTGCGCGAGAACTTGTTTGCCAGATCCCTTGAGTGCCACGGGAAAATAGTGTATGGAATTACCTACAGTCTCTACAGTTAGCCTCGCTTCTTAAGGCTGAGAAAGAGCTTCGCTCGTGCATTTATCTATCTTCTGGCGGATCGTCCTGACCTCCTTCGTCATCATTGTGGTGATGGCCGGGGTGAATCTGTATGCCTTATTTCAACTGCGCCAGCTGACTGCATTGAGTGCCAACATGGCCACTCATCATTACCCGGCGATCGAATCGGCCAAACGTCTGCTCACCGTACTCTATGCTCAACTCAATAGCGAAAAGAAGTATCTGGCCTTACGCGATGTCACGTTCTTGCAACATTTCGATGAAGAGGTCGAGGAGTTCCATCGCGGGCTCCGGAGCCTTGAAACACAGGAACTCACGCCCCAAGGCACTCAGCTCCTTGAGGATACCAAGCGCCTGCAGCAAGAACGACTCACGATTTTCTATACCGTGTTGGAGAACGGCGTTGCGTCTCCAGCGGCCCCGTCTGCGGACTATGAAGGTCGGCGAGATGCCTTGATGGACCGCATCAGCGCTACAATCCAACAGTTTATCGATCTTCATGAAACGGGCATCAGTGTCGGCGTCAGCCGGTCACGGGAGAGCTCGGCACAAGCCGAAGCGGTGACTGAGCAACTGGTTCTGCTTGCGCTCGTGTTTGGCATTGTGCTCGCCGGCTTTGCCAGCTATACGGTCCTGCGCCCGCTTCGCCAATTGCAGAGCCATATCAAACAGATCGGGCAGGGCAATTTCCGCGCGTCCCTAAATATTCGAGCCCCCAGTGAGTTGCGAGACCTTGTCGACGCGGTGAATTGGATGGGCACAAAGCTACAAGAGCTGGACGATATGAAGGGGGAGTTTCTCGCCCACGTCTCCCATGAATTACGCACGCCCATGGCCTCGATCCAAGAAGGTACCCATTTACTCTTGGATGAAATTCCAGGCCCCGTGACGCAAGAACAACGAACGACCTTGCGCATCATGGCAGACAGCAGCCGCCGACTCATTACCCTCATCTCCACCATTCTGGATCTTTCCAAGATGGACGCCGGGATGATGGAGTATCGAATCGTTCCGACGGATCTCAAACGCATCACAGATATGTCGGTCAATAAAATCCGGCTCCTCGCCGATGCCAAGCATGTGCAGCTGGTGGTGGAGGCGCCTGCACAACGCGTGTGGGTCAAGGCTGATGCGCTTCGGATTGAACAGGTGCTCGACAATTTGTTCTCAAACGCCTTGAAGTTCAGCTCGGAAGGGGGCATTGTAAAGGTGCTCATGAAACCGGACTTGAAGGCGGGAATCCTCGAAGTGAGCGTCTCCGATGGAGGACCCGGCATTCAGGCCGAAGACCTGCCCTATATTTTCGAACGCTTCTATCAAGGACGCACGAAGGCCAAACATGCTACGCCGGGGAGCGGCCTCGGGTTGGCACTGGCAAAAAAAGTGGTCGAAGCACACGGAGGACGGATTTGGATCGAAAGCGAAGCCAAAAAGGGAACGACTGTACGATTTATTCTACGCCTCACGAAACCAGGAGAAGCGGCATGAAGGCTGTCCGCCGAGGCTTTACCTCTGGAGTCATGTCTTGTCTATTCTTTCTCGCGGGATGTGCGGCGTGGTCGCCAGCCCCGCAATTTTCGAGGCCCTACTTCATCGTGGACACGGGAGAGGCAAAATCCCTCTATGCGTTGGCGAAAAAACAGGAGGCGCTCGCCCAGAAATGTGCCGAGCGCAATTCCTGCGACCATGTCTATTTTACGCGTGCTCTGTTGGGGCTCTACGAGAGTCGAGATACCGCCTCGAAGTATTTCGAGAAGGTGATCGCTGTCGCGCCCAAGAGCCAGCTAGCCTCCTCCAGCAAGCTGTGGTTACA
>JANYEF010000313.1 GCA_025363325.1 Nitrospira sp.
CCCCGTTCATTCCCCATAGACGAACCGCCTGCGATGGCACAGCTTTCCCAGCATTGGCGTAATTATCTGACTGTCCCTGCGGTCTGCAGCAACGGCCGAACGCGATCGGGAATTGTGAGTGGCTTGGGAGGCTCAATCCGCTCATCGCTCATACGGATCGCTCCGGTGACTGGCTCAATGGCAATGGCCAGTATGTTCTTGCTCGCATCCACCAAATGCATCGTCGCCGGATCGATCCTTCCCGTGGGGTAGAAGAACAGTTCGATTCGACCGGATTCTTTTTTCCCCTGGCTCACCAGGACGTCTGAAATGCGGATGTTGGCCGGGAGGTTCAATGGCGTGGCCCAGGTGGCATCGGTCGGTACCTTTTCTTGGCTGCCATCCAGGATCACCGGCCAGTAGACCCCTCGATCCAGATCAACGTACAGGCGGACCGTCTTTTGGGTCGACATCGCCAGGCTCTGAAGGGATCGCACGGTCCCGACCATCCGCCGGCCAACAGAGCCCAGATTTTCTCCCAGCGAAATTCGAGGCAGAACGATTCCCAGCAACCCGGCGAGTAAAAAGAGAACAATAATGATCTCCAGGATGGTGAATCCACTCGAAGAGCGTAAGGCGTAAGGCGTGAGGTGTAAGGCGCGAGGAGACAAACACTGCATCTCCCATATCCCTGGCCCTTTACCCCTTACCCCTTTTACCCCTTGCCTCATCCTGCTAGTCCTTGTCCAGATTCCAATTGGCTATATCGGCATTGATCCCTTCGCCACCCACTTCGCCATCGGTTCCGAGGGAGATAATCTCGTAATCACCTTTCGGACTCGGACTTAGGTACTTGTAGGGATTTTGCCAGGAATCTTCCGGAAGTTTTGGAAGATACCCACCGAGCTTCCACTTCTTTGGGATCACCCCGACCGAAGGTTTCTCGACCAAGGCTTTCAATCCTTGTTCGGTTGAGGGATAGACACCATTGTCGAGTTTGTAGAGCTGTAAGGCTCCTTCGATGTTTCGAATCTGAATTTTTGCGGCCGTGCGCTTGGCATCATCGGTCCGTCCCATGATGCGTGGGATGACCAAGGCCGCGAGGATCGCAAGAATGGCCACCACGACCATGATCTCGATGAACGTGAAACCACGTTCACTGCGGAGAATATGGCGTGCTGAGTGCTGAGTGCTGGGTGATGCGTGGGCACTCAGGCACCTGCGCTTCTTTCCCCACACCGTCCACGCACTCTCGACCTGCTCTCTTCCGCTCATCGAACACCTCCCTTTCCCTTCAACCTCATCACTCATCACCGTTCACCGCTTTTCACCGCACCATTTGTCCCATCTCAAAGATGGGCAACAGGATAGCCACGACGATAAAGAACACCAAGACGCCCATGACCAGAATCATGATGGGTTCCAGCAGCGACGTGAATCGCGTAATGACCCGATCCACTTCTCCATCATAAATTTGCCCGATTCGACGCAACATCTCCTCCATTTCACCGCTCCGCTCACCGACCGCAATCATGTGGGTGACCAGTGCGGGAAACTCGCCGCTGCGCTTCAACGGTTCGGCAATCGTTTCCCCTTCGCGAATATTCTGTCTGGCCCCTTCAACCGCATGTTCCAGCACCCGATTGTTCATCACACGTTTTGCGACATCCATGGCATCCAACAACTGCACACCGCTCGCCAACATGGTGGCCAGCGTGCTCGTGAGCCGTGAGATGGCGACCATCCGGGCGACCTGGCCGATGAGTGGAACCTTGAGCAGCCATCGATCGGCCGTAGTCTGCCCCGCTTCCGTCTTCATGGCCCGGCGCACCGCCCACACACTCAGAGCCACCCCACCAATAAGCACGGCCCAATAGTCTGCAAGGAAATGGCTGAGGCTCATCAGTACGACAGTAGGCCAGGGGAGGGCCTGTTTCATACTCGTAAAGACGGCTGTGATTTTCGGCACGACAAAGGTCATAAGGAAAAATAGTACCGAGGTCCCGACGATCAACATCAGGGCAGGATAGAGCACGGCGTTGGTGACTTTGTGTTTGAGCGCCAACTGCTTTTCCAAAAACTCTGCGAGGCGAAATAAGATCTGATCCAACGCCCCGCTGGCTTCACCGGCCCGTACCATGTGCACGTAGATCTGGGAGAACTCACGCGGATAGCGCCTCAGCACCGCGCTATAGGACGTGCCTCCACGGATTTCTTCGCGGATATCGGCCATGAGGCTCTTTACGGATTTCTTCTCGGCTTGATCCACCATCACTCCGAGCGCCTCGACCAGCGGTAAACCCGCCACCAGCAATGTTGCCAACTGCCGGGTCATCATGGCCACATCGGTCGTGCTGAGGGCAGGGGAGCGGCCGATCCCAGCGGAGGATCTGCCGGGAGAACCCGTTGGCGAGCCAACCGTGGCAGAGCCTTGCTCCACCATATCGGTGGGAAATACGCCGACCTTCCGCAATTTCACGCGCGCAACTTTCGGGCTCTCGGCATCGATGATGCCGGTCGCGGCTCCGCCGTCGTTTCGATAACCTTTATAATGGTAGACCGGCATCCGGCTAGATCTCGACTTCCTGTTGGGTAACCCGCATCAACTCCTCGGTCGTCGTCACCCCGTGAAACACTTTCTCTGCGCCTTCATCTTTCAACGTCACCATCCCC
>JANYEF010000318.1 GCA_025363325.1 Nitrospira sp.
GAGGGCGTGAACAACAAGATCCGCGTCATTCAGCGGCGCAGCTACGGCCTACGTGACGAGGAGTACCTGCGCCTCAAAGTCCTCACCTGCATGCTCGACCCGATATGAAATCAGGCCGAAATCACCCACTCGGGAAGGAGATGACCCATTAAATAGGGGAACGTCACGTCCGAATTGCTCCCGAACAAAGACCTGGTGGTCTCGCCCCATCGCAATGACGAGGTCGGAAGACTCGATCAGCTCCTTGGTGAGTTGTCGTTGGACGTGTGCGGTTAGATCAGCACCCTTCTCGCGTAATCGGGTCTGGACCCAGTCATGCGCCGACTGAGGCTTGGCGTCGATTCCGGCTGAGCTAACGGAACAGGACGTGCCTTCGCCGAGTCTGGCCTTGAGCGCATACTCTGCTGTCACACTTCGAAAAATGTTCCCTGTACACACGAACAGGACTGATTGAAGTTTCCCGCTGGATTGGTTCTCGTCTTTTCCCATAATACCCCCGGTTGAAGATCGACAGCCACGCGGCTGGCTCCGTAGAATGCCAACCTATGTCACATTCGGCAAGCCCTCGTGCACATGTCTACAACTGGACGAAGCCACGAACAACTGCAACCCATACTGTTTTGCTTCGTCGGGGAAACCATTGCCGAGTGTGGTCTCTCCAAAGCCGGCGACAGGGTCATGGTCTGCCTATCAGGCGGGAAAGGCAGCTATGCCCTGCTCGACCTCTTGCTTGTCTTGCAACGGCGTGCTCCGATTCACTTCGACCTTGTGCGGTCAACGTGGATCAGAAGCAGCCCGGTTCCCTGCCCCACTCTCATGAACCTCATCATTCTACCGAATGGGAATGCGATCAGCGGCCTCTGACGAGCGCCCGGATATTGGTCCAATCATCGTGCAACCCCTGGCGAGTCCGCCATTGCGTTTAACTCCGGAATTCGCTATACAAAACTTCTTTCTTTAACTGGCAGGTTGTGGCCCGTGACACATTATCCTGATTTCAAGATGGTCGCTGAGCAACTGGTCCAGATAGCCCGGTGGGCGTCTCGTATGGGCTGGGCTCCTGCCACGAGCACAAACTACAGTGTGCGGTTGCCGGACAATGCTGCCCCCGCCTATTGCGCGATTACGAGTTCAGGAGTGGACAAAAGCACGATTGAGGCCGAGCACATCCTCGCCGTCGACCAACATGGCGGACCTATTGATGCAGACGGACTGAAACCTTCAGCCGAAGCCCCCCTCCATCTACTCCTCTATCGAACGATGGGAGCCGGAGCCGTGCTTCACACCCACTCACTCTCAGCAGCATTGCTCTCGCAGCTGTCTCGCGATGAAGGACGAGTCCTGCTCTCTGGGTGGGAACTGCTGAAAGGGTTGAGCGGCATCGATACCCACGAAGCGGAAGTCTCCTTGCCGGTCTTTCCGAACTCACAGGATATGCAGGCCTTGTCGACGCGCGTGGAACGGTCCCTTTCGAGGGAGCGGCCCTGCTACGGATTTTTGCTGGCAGGACACGGCCTCTATGCTTGGGGCAAGGATCTACCAGAGGCGAAACGACATCTCGAGGTCTTCGAATATCTTCTCCAATGCCAACGAGAGGTGACGCTGCATGGCCACTCTGCGAATACCCGATAAGCACGTGACCCTACGCGAGCCATCGGCTGTCCGGCAATTTCTCGATGTGCGCGGCATCGTCCATGAACGATGGTCCGCGGACAGAGACCTACCTTCCGGAGCCACAAACGAGCAGGTTCTCGCTGCCTACGACTACCTGCTCAAGCCTCTCATGGAAAAGGGCGGGTACCAGACGGCGGATGTGATACGTGTAGATGGACACACGCCGAACCTGGAAGGGATTCGTGAAAAATTCATACGGGAGCATACTCATAGCGAAGATGAAGTGCGCGTCTTTGTTGAAGGCCAAGGCTTTTTCTGGTTTCACAAGGAAGGGCGTGACGATGAAGTCTTCGCCCTGCTGTGCGAGCAAGGTGACCTCATTTCTGTCCCCGCCAACACAAAGCATTGGTTCGACTTAGGCGACCCCCCGAAGGTGCGCGCGATTCGTCTCTTCACCGATCAAGCCGGCTGGGTCCCGCACTATACGAATTCCGGAATCGATCAGCGGTATCGCTGGTAGCCGCAGCATGGTCCGATACATCCTCATGGACATCGAAGGCACCGTCATTTCGGTAGCCTTTGTCCGCGAGATCCTCTTCCCCTTCGCAAAACGCCGTCTCGCGTCCTTCCTCCATGATCGACGGCAAGACCCCGATGTGCTCCAATGGACCACGGTATGTCAGGATGCCATTGAGATCGAAACAGGTACCCGCCCTGGGTACGAGGAGCTGCCCGTCATGCTGACTGGCTGGATCGATCAGGACCGAAAACAGGCCGGCCTCAAGGCGTTGCAAGGGATGATCTGGGATGAGGGCTATCGACAGCGAGCGTTTGTGCCGGAGCTGTTTAGCGATGTCCTGCCGGCATTTACACAATGGCGGGTGCGTGGCATCCGCTTGGGAATTTACTCGTCTGGTTCGGAACAGGCACAGCGGCTCCTCTTCGCGCACACCAACGTCGGAGATGTGACATTGTTGTTTGAGCACTTTTTCGATACCAGCGTCGGCGAGAAGAAGACAGCGTCCAGCTACCGCACGATCAGCGCGCAGATCGGTCTGCCGCCTCATCACATTCTCTTTCTGTCGGACGCGGAAGGCGAGCTGGATGCTGCGGCGTTGGCAGGATTCAGCACCGCCCACATCGTGCGGCCTGGAACCGATGCAAGCACCCGTTACCCCACACATCCCGATTTCACGCACCTTCGTCTCGAAGGATAGACGTTCCTATTGACGAATTGTTCGGGATTCATCGAAAAACACAGGGCGAGGCTACGTCTTCAACTTCGATGCAAATTGCTTGCGGAACTTAACCACTTTTGGCCCGACGACGGCTGTACAGTAGCCCTGGAAGGGATTTCGCGCAAAATATTCCTGGTGATAGGGTTCAGCTTCGTACCAGGTCCCGGCAGGAATGATTTCCGTCACGATCGGATTGGCATAGAGTTTCTCTTTCGTCACTGCTGCGATCACCTCCTCGACAATCTGCTCCTGCTCAGATGCATGGTAGAAAATTGCCGACCGGTATTGAGTTCCGGCATCGTGCCCCTGCCGATTGAGTGTCGTGGGATCGTGGATGACGAAAAACACCTCGAGCAACTCGCGATAGCTGACGATGGTGGGGTCGAACGTGTTACGTACCGCTTCTGCGTGACCAGTCCTGCCGTTACACACGGCTTCATACGTCGGATGATCTACCTGACCGCCGATGTAACCGGACTCGACCGCTATCACTCCCTTCATCTGGTCATAGACCGCTTCGAGGCACCAAAAGCACCCGCCGGCGACGGTGGCAATTTCGTATCCAGTCTGTGTTGGCGATGCGGTTTGTCCCATCGTGCAGATCTCTGATTACGTGGTCTGAGAATGAGTCGTGAAAAGTTCTGCTTTATTTCAGATCCTACCACTGCCTTATACCATAAGGCGCCCTGAAGCCGCGAACAGTTCCGTGAACGAGCGCAGGGCTCCTCACGCCTAACTGTAGGGGAACGACCAAACCGTTTGAATCAGAGGGAAGAAAAGGGGATGAGAAAGGCTACGCCTTAAGTTCTTCGTTGAGATTGGCAATGACCTGCTTGAGCTTTGTCTCCTCATCGGACTGAATCTTCGTGAACTGGATCCCAAATGTCCCGGCCTTGATCCACCGCACTTGGGCTTCGTCGATCCGCAAAGGCCAGTCGAGCCCAGGGACATAGATGCGGCACTCAAACGACGTCCCCACGACAACCGGAAAATCCGTTTCGATCATACAGCCGCCGGTAGAGAGGTCCAGAGTCCGACCTTGGCCTTCTCGCTGCCCGCCCGAAAAAGTACTTCTGAACTGTGATGTAAAGCGTGGCTGTTGGCGCTTCTCCATAGGCGACTCCGCTTTGACCATACGAGGCTGAGG
>JANYEF010000375.1 GCA_025363325.1 Nitrospira sp.
GGACACTCGTGCTGAGTGTTACCGGCTGCAGGCGAATCGTGAAGAGATGCTCGGCCGTTTGATCCGGTCGGAGCGCATGGCAGACGAGTACATGGCCGCAATGTATCGCACTCAGAAGCGCAATAACGACCTTAAGGAAGAGATTGCGGATTATCGGTACCGTGCTGACGCGTTGAAGTGTGCTGTGACTCAGAGCGCGGTTCTGTCAAAAGCAGACAGCAAGAATGTAATGCTGTACCGAAATATGGTGCAGAGCATCACAAAAACGGACCCGCTGGTGCCGACGGCGAAGAAGAAGGCAAAGGCAAAGCCTGTTAAGAAGCAGAGGGTTACAAAGTGAGAATGGTGCATGAGGGGACGTTTGGGTGGGCACTCGAGAATCTATGGGTTGCGTTAAGGCTGACTCGGCGCGGCTGGAATGGGACGGGCTTGTACATCTATCTGGTGCCGGAATCTCGATTTGTAGTTAACCGTTCTCCGCTTAACAATTTCTTCCCTGAGGGTACTGAGGTCAGTTACGGGCCGCACATTGACATGCGGACGGCGAATGGTGAATTCGTTCCATGGGTAGCGTCGCAGAGTGACCTGCTAGCCACGGACTGGGAGATAACCAGTGGGTGAGGTATTGCAGGGCGAGTTTGGCTACAAGCCTGTGCCGATCCCGGGCATGCCAAAGTCGGCGCCCGAGTTGCTGAACCGGCTGGCGGTCTTGGCGCACGACCGCAACAAGGCGGTCAAGGAATTTGACGTAGCGTGTCGTTTTCTAGCTGAATCTGAAAGGACAGTGCTTTTGCGACGCGGGGTAATGGACGCGCTGGACACTAAGATTTTCCAGACTAATCAAGAGCTTATTGATGACATCACGCGCGAGTGCGTAGGGAGAACTGTATGACTGACGAGACGCCGACAGTAATTGGGCAGGATTTCCCGGAGGGTGCCCTAGTGCAGATCCGAGTGCATCCGCAGAGCACGAGGGCCTTGCGTATCAGGCTGAACGGGGCTGAGTGGTCTGTTATTGGTCCGGGGCAGGGCGTGATTGGGATTCTGCATGACAATCGTGTGGAGTCGACGGTAGCGACTCTTGAGCCTGTTGATTTCTGGTATATCACGGCGCCGACCAATCCTGATGGTCTTGAGGGTGGCCCGGTTCCGGCACAGGCGGAAGCGCCAAGGATTGCGCTGGTATGAATGCTGATAAAGACAACTTGTTCCAACAGGCGCCGGCAGGTTATTGGAACCGGAACACAAAGAACTGGGAAGGGCTGATACCCGTGCCCGAACACGTGCCCGCGCCCTTGTCCGTGCCAACCTATTGCTATGAATACAAACTAGGTTGGTTCGACGGGTACCATGCCTCCAAAGCGAATACCGTTTGACCCAGAAGGCAATTTGCGCTTTCGAAGTGGAGTGGCTGGTGCATCAATACGATGTCATTTATGCCGCCGACATCAAGGGTGCAGAGGCTATTGCGAAACAGCGTATTCGCAAGGACAAAGACAGGTTACTAAGAGTCCAATTAAGGCCAACAGAAGAGATTAATGGAACAACACGCATCTGAAGTTGTAGAGCAGGCGCTAAGGGCGGTAGAGGGTGGTTTCACTCCTGCCCAGATTAAGGCTGCGATCAATAGCATGACGGAGCCTCAATTGGCCCGTATGGCGTGGCGCACGAAATGGTGCAGCACGCGGCATGATCATCAAATTCCACCTGAAGGGGTACGGCGTGGTACGTGGCTATTGCTTGGTGGGCGTGGTAGTGGCAAGTCTCGCGTTGGGGCCGAGGAGATTGGATTCGCTGCTGCTATGGCGGGCCGAGGAGATCGCTCGCTCGTGGCGGCGCCTACCTTCTCCGACGTGTCCAAGGTTTGTTTCGAGGGAGATTCCGGGCTATTGGCCGTCATCCCGGGGTGTCTGATCAAGAAATACGTCCGTTCCTTGGGTGAGTTGTACCTGAACAATGGGGCCTACATTGGCGGGGTACCGGCTTCTGAGTCTGGAAGATTTAGAGGCCCTCAGTGGCACAGAGCATGGTGTTTGACCGCAAAAACCATGGTCACGGCGGGGAATGGAGTCCTTTTGCCAATCGACAGGATTGATGTCGGCGACATTGTTGCTACTCCGCGCGGGCCGCGTAAGGTCACTTGGTCTGGCATGACGTCTGCCAGCGAGGTCATCTACCGCGTAACCACTTACGCCGGCACTATCATTGATGGTACAATGGAGCATCCAATATGGGTGGAGGGTGCAGGATGGAAGAAGCTAGCGGAATTGAAGCCGGGGGACAAGCTCCTCGTGTCATCGAAAGGTACGGAAGCCGATGGGTCCGCGTTCCAACAGGGTATTACCAACGATTCGTCGACAACAGATATCTGCATCGCGAAGTCTATGAGCGCGAGGTTGGGAACATCCCGGCTGGATTCGTCGTACATCACCGCGACGAAGACAAGTCAAACAACGCCGCCGGCAACCTTCTGGCAATTAGTAGGGGAGAGCACAACAGAATACATGCAGCCGGTCGTCAACGCTCTGAAAAAGCTGATGTTGCGCATAGGCAATCCATGCGCGAACGATGGGCGTCAACGCCATTCGCTAAACACGAATGCGCCGGCTGCGGAGCCGTATTTCAGCGTCGCGGCCCCGGCCGCGCGCGAGCTTTCTGCTCAACCGTCTGCTTGGAGCGTTTCCGCAATTCAAGTGTTTCCTTCGTGCCAGAACAGCGGCGGTGCGTTTCTTGCGACACGGAGTATGTGGCAAAACGCGGAACCGCTAAATACTGCAACGCAAAATGCAACGAAGCCGCCAAGCGAAAACGAGGTCCATTCGCGCCTTACGATAAATCCTGCGACTGGTGCGGATCAGTCTTTACTGCGACTAAACCTAGCTCGCTCTATTGCTGCAGAGACCATGCCTTGGCAGCAACTGGGGCACGACGTAGTCGCCAGCGTCGAGCAGTTAGCGAAGCCTGAGGCGGTTTATAACCTGACCGTAGATGACTCGCACGAGTTCTACGCTAACGGGATCTTGACCCATAACTGTGACGAGGTGGCCGCGTGGGCTGACAATGGCTCCAATGACGAGGAGGCGTGGGACCTGATGGCTATGTCTGTGCGTCTTGGCAAGGAAACGTTCAAGATTGCGACGACGACGCCAAAGCCTACCCGTTTGATTTACCGGTTCCTTGAGGAACACAAGGCTGATCCCGGGCGTGTTCATATCAGCAGGGCCACGACTTACGACAATATTGAGAACCTGTCTGACGATTTTAAGGCTGAGATTCTGAAGTATGAGGGCACGCAGCTTGGCCTGCAGGAGATTTACGCTCAGGTTCTGAACCCTGAAAACACGGGCATTATTAAGCGAGATTGGATTCAGAAGTGGCCTAATGGCAAGCCTATGCCGCCGTTTGACATGATTGTCAAGTCTGTGGACACGGCTTACAGCGACAAGCACGTTGACAAGAGCAAGCGCACGGACCCCAGTGCATCTAGTGTCTGGGGTGCGTTCCGTACCGAGGTAATGCGAGGGGACAAGAAGGTCATGGTTCCGGGCATTATGCTGCTAGACGCATGGCAGGACCATCTCAATTTCCCTGATCTTATCAAGCGGCTGAAGGAGGAGACCAAGCACCGTTACGGTGGTGAGCAATTCAAGCCGCTGGTGCGTATTGAGGGAGCGCCAAAGGCTGGCGACATGGTTGGACGAAAGGTTGATTACATCGTTATTGAGGAAAAAGCCAGCGGCAAGTCTGTTAGGCAGCAGTTGGCGGCTGAGGGGATTATCACTCGTGGATGGAACCCGGGCCGGGCAGATAAGCTTTCTCGCCTGCATTTGGTCAGCCCGCTATTCAGCCGAGGTTATGTCTGGGTGCCAGAGTCCAAAGTGCAGGGCAGGTTCAATACGAATCTGGAACCTCTGATTCAGCAGGTTTGCGGTTATAGTGGTAGGGACTCGATCATTCACGACGACTTGCTGGACACAACCACGCAGGCGCTTCGTTTTATTAATGACCAATGGCTACAGTTCCTGAAGCTTGGAGACGGCAAGCCGCGTCAGCAAGCACAGGTAAGCCGCACGCAAATGCGCGTGAACCCATACGGAATCTGATAAATGGCATCTAACACGTCCGACCTTGAAGATATGGTTGACGATCCCTCCAAGGAAGACGAATCCGGAGAGGACGTTGCTATCGACGACAAGAAGCCAGAAATTGACGAAGACGGTTCTGCTGTTGTTAACATTGCAGAGCAGGATGAGGAAGGTACTGCCAAGGAGCAGGCGTTTTATATCAACCTTGCGGAACACATCGATGATCGCGAGCTTAATGCGATTGCGATGGACTTGCTGGACAAGATTGAGATTGACAAGGATTCCCGTAAGCAGCGTGACGAGAAGTATGCTGAGGGCCTGCGTCGGACCGGGCTTGGCGACGACTCCCCCGGTGGCGCCCAGTTTGAGGGTGCGTCTAAGGTGGTGCATCCGCTGCTGACTGAGGTTGCCGTAGATTTCAGCGCCCGTGCAATCAAGGAACTGTTCCCGTCTAGTGGCCCGGCCAAGGAATACATTCCGGGTGAAGTTAATCAAGCCAAGCTTGACAAGGCCAAGCGCAAGACGCGATGGCTTAACTGGCAGACTACCGAGCAGATGCCGGAGTTCCGTGCCGATCTTGAGCAACTGCTGACTCAGCTTCCGCTTGGCGGATCGCAGTATATCAAGCTGAGGTACGACGAAAACAAGAAGCGGCCGGTTTCTGAATTCGTTCCAATTGACGACGTTTACGTGCCGTTTGCCGCTGCTACGTTCTATACGGCAGAGCGCAAGACGCACGTACAGAAGCTGACCGGGCAGGAGTTTGAGTCTCGTATTCGTGGCGGCATGTACCGCGACATCAATGTCACGTCGCCAATGTCTCCTGACGAGACAAGTTCACAACGTGCCAATCAGAAGATTGAGGGCAAGACTCAGGACAGCCTTAACGTAGATGACGTGCGCGTCGTTTATGAAATTCAGTGTCAGTATTCTGTTACCGATAAGAAAAGCGATGAGGATGTCCCGGCTCCGTATATCATCACGATTGATGAGTCTACGCAGTCTGTGCTGTCTATCTACCGCAATTGGGATGAAGATGACGAGGGCAAGGAAGCCCTTCAGCATATTGTCGAGTTCTTGTTTGTACCATGGCGCGGTGCTTACGGCATTGGCATGACGCACATGATTGGCGGCCTGTCTGCGGCGGCTACTGGTACATTGCGAGCGCTGCTTGATTCGGCGCTGATCAATAACTTCCCGGGCGGCGTCAAGATGAAGGGTGGTGCAATGGGCGGTCAGAACGTCCGCATCGACCCGACGAATGTCACAGAGATGGACGGCGCAGCCGGCCTGATCGACGACGTCCGCAAGATGTACATGAACGTGCCGGTTAACCAGCCGTCTCCGGCGCTGGTGACCCTTCTGTCGTTCCTAGTGGACGCCGGCAAGAGTGTTATCAAGACGACGCTTGATGAAGATCCTGACGGCAGCCAGAACGTGCCTGTCGGTACGCAGATGTCGAGGGTAGAGCAGGGCATGATGGTGTTCAGCGCCATTCATGCGCGAATGCACACTAGCATGAAGCGAGTGCTGCAGGTTCTGCATCGTATCAACAAGACATGGCTTAACGACAAGCAGGTCATGCGGGTTACCGGCGAGCAGATGACCACGCGCAAGGACTTTGCCGGCGCGATGGATGTTGTTCCGGTCAGCGACCCTAACATCTTTAGTGAGATTCAGCGGTTCGCTCAGATCCAGACGATTGCGCAGCGCGCTCAGATGTCTCCGGGGCTATACGACCAGTACAAGGTTGAGTTAGCCATTCTTGAGCGGATGAAGGTTCCAGATCCAAAGTCGTTCCTTAATCCTAAGCCAGAGCCTGTGCTCGCCAATGCCGTCAATGAGAACGTATCTATGGCGCTTGAGAGGCCTGTAGTTGCGTTCCCACTGCAGGACCATCTGGCGCACATCAAGGCGCATATTGATTTCTTTATGAGTCCTCTGTTTGGGCAAAGCAGCCAGATTGGCGCCAAGTTCACCCCGCCGTTTATCAAACACATTACCGAGCACATCCTGCTCTGGTACGCGGTGACGTGCTACAACACGGCGACCGCAGCCAACAATGGCGAAGATATCAGCGAGTTCATGAACACCAAAGACCCTGAGGTTGAGCAGGCGTTTGACCGCATGATCGAAGCCGCCAATGCCAAGGTTCTTACCAGCGCCCCGCAGTATATCGGCAACATCCCGCAGGTTATTCAGCAAGCGCAGCAGTTGATGCAGAAGCTTGCGCCGCAGCCTCCGCAGCCGATGGACCCATCTCAGGCCGCATTGCAGAAGGCGCAGATGGACAACGCTACCAAGCAGCAGCAGATGCAGCAGCAGGACAAGCAGTTCCAGTTGAGGCAGCAGGCTGAACAGCAGGCAGCAGTTTCCGCTGCGCAGCAGAAGACACAGCAGGTTGAGGCTCAGACTCAGGCGGCCATGCAGCGTACCGGTGTTGAAACCAGTACCAAGGTACAGACGACGGAGATGGACAACACGACGGCACAGACTATCGCCGCCGCAGAGATCGCCGCAGGCAAGCACACCAATGTACGCAATGGTGAGCACCTTGGCGAATCAGTATAATTTTATTAATATCAATAGGTTATAGAAAAATGAAGAAAGATACTAAAGGGTCTGGCATCAAGTCTACCGAGCATTTCAGCGAAACAGGGTCTGGCCCTACGCAGGGCGCGCATCAGCATTTTGTTCGCTCCGGTAAGGCGCCAACGGCCCAGAACACGGGAGCTTCGGGTCCGTCAACCACGAAATGCAAATATTAAAATATGGCATCGATTGAAAGCGAGATTTTAAAGCGCTTGCATGAAGCGCTGAACGAGCATGCGCATATCTCAGTTTCTGCCTCCTACACTGGGAACGACCAAAGCGTCGCTCTGAGTGCTGGCACACGGCAAGGTGTGTATCGAGGCATTAAAAACGCGATTGACATGATTAATGGACTTTTGGAAGACAAAGCGAATAAGGATAATCTACTTTGAGCGTAAGTAATTTTGGATCGAACGCAAAACTGGCGTTTAAGTCCGTAGAAGAGGCTTTCCCTGCGGTAGACCCGGGTCATCGCCCGCTTGGCGAGCGGGTCATGGTCCAGATCCGCAAGACGGTTAACAAGACCCGTGGTGGGATCTTGATTCCTGAGGAGAGCCGCAAGACGGAACATGACAATACACAGATCGCCAAGGTCATTGCGGTAGGGCCACTGGCCTTTTGTAATCGAGATACCGGCGCTAAGTGGCCTGAGGGTGACTGGGCAAAGGTTGGCGAGTTTGTTCGCTGTCCAAAGTACGGCGGAGACCGGTGGGAGGTCTCCGATAGTGAGGGCGACAGCATTATCTTCGCCATTTTCAAAGACTCGGATCTAATTGCCGCTGTAACGGCTGATCCAAGGAATGTGAGAGCTTTTATTTAATTAACTGACCACAAAGGGGCAGTACATGAGTGCTAATGCAGACGTCCTTCACGAGGACGACGACGGTATTGTAGACGTAACTGAGGAAAAGAAGGTAGTAGACAAGCAGGAGCCTGAGGTTGTAGAGGCCGAACAGGACGAACGCCTTGAAGTGTCCGGCGCCGCAGATGAAGAAGACGGCGAACGCGACGATAAAAGGCGAGAAACAGCCAAGGAACGCCGCGAACGAGCCAAGCTTGCTAAGGAACGCGACCGCCGAGAGCTTGAGTTCCAGCGGACGCTTATCCGTGACCTTGAGGGTAAGCTTGCCGCCGTGTCTAAGCAGACGATTACGGCTCAGGCGCTGACAATCAAGCAGCAACTGGACGCAGCGCGCGAAGAAGAGCAGCGTTTTGAGGCTATTAGTCTGCAGGCGCAGCAGGCAAACAACGTTACTGACGCTTTTGCTGCGCAGCGAGTCAGAGATGACGCCAGCCGGCGTGCCGCTCAGTTTGAAAACCAGCTACAGGGGCTGGCAAGGCAGCACGCAGCGCCAACACAGACCACACCAGTCTTTGTCCCATACGCAAAAACGTTCATGGAAACAAAGCCGTGGTATGATCTTAATGGTGGAAACGAGGATTCAGCAATTGTCAATGCAATTGACAAAACATTAACCAACGAAAGGGTTATTGATCCTCGGACGCCTGCCTACTGGGCAGAGCTAGAGAAGCGGGTAGCTAATAAGCTGCCGCATCGTTTCGGAAAGAACAACGGTTCGCAGCCTGAGAGCGTCGAAACAGACGACGAGGCTGACGAGCGAGGACAGAGGCGTGGGCCGCCTGTCGGTGGAGGTCGCTCAAGTAGCACACCTCCCGGACCGAACCAGATCAGACTATCTCCTGAGCGCGTAAAGATGCTCAAGGAAGCAAATCTCTGGGAAGATCCAATTATGCGCAAGCGGATGGCTATTCGCTATGCAGAGTTTGACCGTAATAATTCGGCTCGCCGTTAAGGGGAAAGCCAAATGAGCAATGTGAATCGTGGTTCCAAGAAGTCGACCGACGTTCGCGCATCGCGTGCTGCCCAATCGGATAGCCGTGCTGATCGCAAGGTTTCGGACGATGAACGTCTGATTGCGTATCGTAACGCGATGTACCAGTCAGCGCTACCGCAGTTGCCAGAAATAGACGGATACCACGTCTGTTGGCTGACAACGACCAACCCGCGTGACCCAATTCATGGGCGTCTGAGGCTCGGATACGAGCTTATTAAGCCTGAAGAGTTGAGTGGCCTGCATATCGAAACCATCAAGGATGGCGAGCATGCAGGGCTTATCGGCATTAATGAGATGGTGGCCGCAAAGCTTCCAATGAACCTCTATCAGGCGTTCATGGCAGAGTCAGGGCACAAAGCTCCAGCGCGCGAAGAATCGAGGCTGCGGGAAACTGCAGAGTCGATCAAGCGGCAAGCCGAAAGCATGGGTGGTCGTGTTCAGATTGGCGACGGAATGGCGGAATTGCGCGACGAGGACTCTGCTCTCCCTGAGCCTGACTTCTACTAAACACAGAAGCGGCCGGATGCAGCAGAGAGTTAGTTAACTTTTTGAGGACACACACACAATGTCTCTCGTCAATGCTGCATTCGGCATTCTGCCGGACTGGCACCCTACTGGACAGATTCGCCCAACGGCGTATGTCTCGTATGGTGCAAATGATCTGCTCCTTCCGAGCGGAACGAACGTCAACTTCTACAAGGGCATGCCTGTAAAGCTGTCTATTGGTTCAGGCGGCGCTATCAACGGCGCTACTGTTGCCACTGGCGCCATGGTAATTGCCCCGCTTACTGCCACCACGGATACGCTTCTCGGCGTGTTTGCCGGTGTTGAGTATGTCGATTCCACTGGTAAGCCTTGGGTTCAGAACTTCTGGCCCGCTTCGACCGTGCTTCAGGCCGGTGGTCGACAGACTGTTTATATTTGGGACGATCCGGAAATCATCTACCGTGCGCAGCTTGACGGCGCGCCCTCGGTTGGTGCCGGCTTCGCTCTCACGGGCAAGCAGTTTAACGTTTCGAATTTTAATACGGGCAATACGCTGACCGGTCTTTCGACCACGACGCTGTCGGCTACGACTGTGGCTACCGCCGCTCAGGGGCAGTTCCGCGTCATTAAGCTGTTCAACGACATCAGCAATCTTGCCTCCGATCCATTCCCTGTCTACGAAGTTAAGCTTCAGCTTAGCGCGTTCGTAGCCCCTAAGACTTCGCTGTAAGGAGAAGCAAAAATGGCTATTCCAATGCGGAGTACTGACTTCCGTGCAATCGTCGAGCCGATCCTGAACGAAGCGTTCGACGGCGTCTATGACCAGCGGAAGGATGAATGGAATCAGGTGTTCAAGGAGAGTGCGGGTATTCCTCGCTCCTACCATGAAGAGCCTGTTCTTTACGGCTTCGGTGCGGCCCCTGAGCTTCCCGATGGCCAGCCGGTCACTTACCAGTCTGGTGGTGTCCTGTTTAACCAGCGTTACCTGTACAAGGTCTATGGTCTGGCGTTCGCGCTGACCAAGGTTCTTGTTGAGGACGGCGACCATATCCGTATCGGTCAGACCTACGGCAAGCACCTTGCCCAGTCGCTGATCGAGACCAAGGAAACGTTGGCGGCGAACGTCCTGAACCGAGCGTTCAACTCTGCGTACCTCGGTGGCGACAACGTTTCGCTGATCAGTACGGTTCACCCGATTGTGGGTGGTACGTTCAGCAACCAGCTTGCAACGGCGGCTGCGCTTTCGCAGACCTCGCTTGAGCAGATCCTCATCCAGATTCGTAATGCTGTTGACAACAACGGCAAGCGCATCAGGCTTGAGCCCAAGAAGCTGGTGGTTGCTCCTAGCAATATCTTCCAGTCGGAAGTGATCCTTAAGAGCGTCCTGCGTACTGGCACGGCAAACAACGACATCAATCCGGTCAAGTCGCTTGACCTGCTGTCGGGTGGTCAGGCTAACCTTTCGCGTCTGACCTCGGTCACGGCGTGGTGGGTGCAGACGGACGCTCCGGAAGGTCTGAAGCTGCTTACGCGTCGGAAGCTTGAAAAGAGCATGGAAGGTGACTTCGAAACCGATTCCATGCGCTATAAGGCGACTGAGCGCTACGGCCTCGGATTTACAGATCCTCGCGCTCTCTTTGGAACGCCTGGATTGTAGCCTATTTATAACTTGACCCCTCCTGTGGTATAATTAAATTGTCCACAGGAGGATCAAGTTATGACGATGAAAGAATGCTCTGTTGATGGTTGTGGGCTTCCAGTTTTAGCGAAAACCCTTTGCGAAAAACATTACCGTAGATTTCAACGTCACGGCCATGTTGAGCAAACAAGGGCGGCGGATTGGGGCTCTAAAGAGAAACATCCTCTTTATTCTAGGTGGTGTTCTCTTAAAAGAAATCGCGCAGATTATATCTGCGACAGGTGGCGCGACGATTTTTGGTTGTTTGTTGCGGATATTGGGAACGCCCCAACAGACGCAAAAAAGGTCAGGCTGTTAAGAAAGAACGACAGCATGCCTTTGGGTCCGGATAATTGGCAATGGCAAGAGTTCGAGAGCTTGCCTACCGAGCGAGAAGCCCGGGCTCAGTATATGAGGCATTATCATTGGAAACGCCGGAAGGCGAACCCAGACTACCAGAAGTCACACGACCTGAAAAAGATGTACGGTGTTGGTATTGAATGGTTTAAGTCTCAACTCGCAAAGCAAGAAGGCAAGTGCGCGATTTGTGATAAACCAGAAAGTTTAGAGATTAATGGACAAACAGTTTCTTTGTCTGTTGATCATTGTCACAACACCAAGATTGTTCGCGGTTTGCTCTGTTCGAAATGCAACCGTGGACTTGGTTTCTTTTGCCATTCGACGGACTTGTTGCAGCGCGCTGCAATTTACTTGAAAACTTATTAGGAGTACTCATGCGTACTGCAATGGACGGTCCGGTAGTCATTTACGGTAACGACAATCCTCAGCAGATGTCGAATACCGATGCCGGTCCAAGTATCGATTATCAGGGCGGCGCGATTATTGACCCTCGGTTCGTGGCGGCAGTAGCCAAGGCCCCGACCGCTGGTCAGATCCCGGCGTTCTACAATGCTGTTTATGTCCCGCTGGTTGACGGTGTGCCGCAGACTAAGGCGGTCAACGCGATTGCTGCGTCTCAGGCGCTCGTTAATGGCGGCCCTGTTACTTTGGTGACTGCGCAGGGTGTTCCTGCGGCCCCTGCTATTCCTCTGGTTCCCTATGGTCTGGCGGTGAATACTGCCAACGTCGTTAAGGTTCTTGCGCTCGACTTTGGTTTCGCTATTGGCGGTACCACAGCAACGTCGACGGCAGTGACCCTGTCGGCGGCGGCGTCTGCCAAGTTCTTCCGCCCGGGGCAGAAGATTATCATCTCTGGTGCTGGCACGGTTGTTAACACGCCTCTTACTACCACGGTTGTTAGCGTGTTAGGTACGGCGCTTGTTATTGCCGATGCTGCCGGACAGACGGTTGGTGCTGCGCAGATTGGTACGGCCGACGCGGCCGGTATCACAGCGACGCCATATCAGTCTGCCGGTGCGGCTTCGCTGTTTGACGCGACTCAGGCGATTACCCGTACTGTTACGGTAACTGCGTCTGGCGCGTCGACTGGTACGGTGACGGTGTCTGGGTATGATGCTTATGGGCAGGCCATGACCGAGACCATTACCATTGTCGGTACTGGCACGGCCAACGGCAAGAAGGCGTTCAAGTACATCAGCGGTGCGATTGCCACGGGT
>JANYEF010000379.1 GCA_025363325.1 Nitrospira sp.
GTCGAGCATGGCTCGTGCTCGTCGCAAGGCCTCGGGGCGTCCAATCTTCTGGATCAAGAGCGGCACCGCCACGTTTTCGGCTGCAGTCAATGCGGGTAGTAGATTGAACTGCTGATAGATAAAGCCCATCGTTTGGCCCCGGAATGTCGTGCGTTTGCCTGCCGGCAGCTCGCCGAGCGGCACGCCCAGCACGTCGATGTTACCGTCATCGATGTCGAGGATGCCGGCGATGGCGGACAAGAGCGTGGTTTTCCCGCCGCCTGATTCGCCGACGAGCAACAGCATCTCGCCCAAATAGATGTCGAGATCGATACCTCTGAGCACCGTGACCTGCGTGTCGCCGGTACCGAACGATTTGACGATGCCGCGTGCGCGGACTGCCGCTGGTTGTGTGTGGCTGTCCATCATGCTCACCGAAAGACAATCCCCGGTTCCAGCCGGGCGAGTTTGATAATGCTGATCAACGCAGAAAATGTGCAGATGGCCAGTAGCGCCACCAGTACGAGGAGCAGCAACTGCCAGGTTTCGATGAAGGGCAACCCGCCGCTCTGTGCGGTCAAAAACCCAAATACCGCTGCGAGTCCGATGCCGACGCCGTAGCCAGTGAGGCCGACGGTAAAGGCCTGCAACAGGATCATCCGCGCCAATGCGAATGTCGAAGCGCCCATGGCTTTGAGTGCCCCGAACTGTCGGAGGTTTTCGACCGTGAACAGGTAAAAGGTTTGTCCGGCAATGGCCATCCCGACGATAAATCCCAAGAGAATGGTGGTGCCGAAGTTGATGCCGATGCCGGTGTTCTTGAGTACCCACCAGATGGTTTTCCAGCCGAACTCTTCGGCCGTGAACGCGCCCAGGCCTGTTTGTTCGCGGATGCGCCTAGTCACCTCTTCGATAGGGACTCCGTCTTTGGGTTTGGCCAAGACATAGGAAAGGGTCCGGCGTTCGCGCGGCACATAACGGATGGCGCGTTCATAGGTTGTGTAGACCACAGGAATGTTCGTGAAGCTCTTTTGCGTCTTGGCAATCGCGACGACGCGGGCCAGCTTGTCATTCAACTCGAAGCTCGTGCCGACCTTCATGACGTTGGGGCCTCCCATCCGCTCGACCGCCCATTGATCCAGCGCGACGGCATCGGGCTGCAAAATGTCTTCGAACCGGCCTTCGAGGATCTCGGCGGGACGTCCGATGAGGGTGGAGGACTCCAACCCGGTTAAGGTGATTTGATGATATTCCCCATTCGAGAGGCGAGCCCGCAGGATACCTTTATAGAGCGGTACAGCCCATTCCACACCCGGCACGCTGCGGACACGATCAACGGCTGTGTCGGCAATGGGTTTCACTTCATCAACTTGCGCGATGCCTGGATCCGTGACCCAAATCGGTACGTTGAGGTTGCTGACGCTGGACTGGGACCAGATCATGAGGCCCCAGAAAATGGAACCCTGTTGGACGATCAGCATGACGGCGAAGGTCAGGCCGCACAGCAGCATGAGGTACTTGGCGCGGTCGCCGAAGAGCATTTTGAGCGCCACGTAGTTCATTCCGGCGCCTCGGGTACCGGATGATCGGGTGGATAGGCCACGACGTGGGGTGGTTGCGGCAGCGGAACTTGGTCGTGTCGATGAAAGAAGTAGGTGCAGAGTCGGGCGATGGGGCAACCATGATTGAGCGCCATCGTCCAGAATCGCCGCACATGGTTGCCGCCTGCCAGTTGTTCTTCGTCCATGAGCCGGAATGGACCAGGGAAGGACTTCGAAAATGTAATGCCCTTGGCGGCCAGACGCTCAGCGAGCCCTTCGGTGAGGAATTCCAGCACGTCGCCACACCAGGAAAACCGTCTTCCGTCTTTTGTCTGCTCGCCGGAGGGAAGCAACTCAGCCCGCCGTTCAGCGAAGTAGTCTTCGATGGTACGGCTGAGATCTTCAGGAGTAGGAGAAGGGCGATGGTCCATGACAGAGGTAGAGAGCAGGGACGGTGCCAGCCAGGAGAATCGTAGGGTCATGGCTGCGCAAGTTGCTGAAGTAAGGGAGAGAGTTGGTGAGAGAATCCCGACTGAGCCTTGAGAGTCACGTTGATGAATCTGCTGATATGTGGGCACGAAGAGAAGTAGCTGCCGATATGCGGGCAGATTATTTGGAGCGGAGGGATGGGCGGTGGATGCCGAGTTTCTTCATCCGATGTTGCAAAGTTGAGCGGTTCATCCCAAGGCGAGCTGCGGCGCCGTGCTTGCCGGCAAGGACCCAACTGGTCTGGCTAAGGGTGTCGATGATATGGGTGCGTTCGGCGTCGGCCAACGTGCGCGGGGTATTTTCATGGCCTCTGTCTGGCACGGTCTGTTCCAACTCATCAATGGTCAGGACCTTCCCCTGACTGACGATGACGGCCCGTTCGATTAGGTGCTCAAGCTCGCGCACGTTGCCAGGCCAGTCGTATGATGCCAGCGCTTTTAGCGTGCTGCTGCCGATGCGCGTCACGGTTCTGTGATGCCGCGCGCTGTATTTTTTCACAAAGTGCTTCGCCAGGGCAGGGATGTCGTCGCGGCGTTCTCGGAGCGGGGGAATTCGAACCGGGAACACGTTCAGCCGATAGAAGAGGTCGGATCGAAATAGGCCCTTCTTGATGGCTTGTTCCACCTCGACGTTGGTCGCCGCCAGCACGCGCACATTCAGCGTGATTGTCTGCGTGCCGCCGACTCGTTGTAGCTCCTGTGCTTCGAGCACGCGTAGAAATTTCGCTTGAAGATCGAGCGGCAGTTCGCCGATTTCATCAAGGAAAATCGTGCCTCCGTTCGCGAGTTCGAAGCGGCCAATTTTCCGCGCCGTGGCATTCGTAAATGCGCCCCTCTCATGGCCGAAGAGTTCAGATTCGATCAACGTCGGCGGCAGCGCGGTGCAGTTCACCGTGATCAACGGCTTATCTTTCCGCGGCGAGAGATGGTGAATGGCCTGAGCGACTAGTTCCTTCCCCGTGCCCGTTTCCCCTGTAATGAGCACCGTGGAATCGGTCGGCGCGACTTGCTCGATAGCCTTTAGTGTCTTCTGTAGCGCGGGGCTTTCACCGACCAGCGTGTTGAAATCGACCGAGGCCCTCATCTCATCACGCAGGTAGACGTTTTCCTGCTCGAGTTGCTCTTTCAGCAATCGGATCTCTTCGTAGGCTGTGAGGTTCGTGATGGCCTGCGACAGATGAAAGCCGATCTGCTCGGCGAACGCCAAGTCTCGCTCAGAAAATGTATTGCGCCGTTTGCTGCCGATCGCCAGGAATCCATAGGGCGTTCCTCGCACGATCAAGGGGCAGAGTATGCAGGAGAGGATGCCGACGGATTCGATGTAGGAGCGTTCCGGGAAGCGTTCGTGGTTGTGTCCTGTGATGAGGAGCGGTTTCCCCGTGGCCATCATTTCGGCTGGGGCCATCCGTTCGAAGGGAAACTGCCGGAGTTGTGTGAGATCGATTTCGACGCCTTCGCGATAGACGATGTCGAACCAGGGCCCCTGCGGGGACTGAACGAATCGTACCAGCCCTGTCATGTCTTGCCTCACGAGGCGGCGCAGTATGTCTCCCACGACCGGCATGAGTTGATCGATCGTCATCGTCCCGACGACGACCTGGCTATTGATGGCGATGAGCGCGTCACGTTCTTCCGATGCGAGGACACTTTGAAGGACTGGGCCCAACTGGACGCCGAGCTGTTCGAGGAAGAGCCGATCGTCTTCGGTAAACGCGTTGGCTCTACCGATGGCGATGGCGGCCATGACCGCGATTGTACGAGGGGGATGATCTCCCGCCAGCGGCGCTACGGCTAATGGGGCGGTAAGGACAGAAGCGGTCTGAAACGTCGCAGATTTCAGGACGACAGCTTCAGCCCAGGACGAACCGGCTAGATCGTTTTCCAGGAGTGCTTGGCCGCGTTGGACCACGGCTT
>JANYEF010000438.1 GCA_025363325.1 Nitrospira sp.
CCGCCACCGCCACCGCCGCCGGTGCGGGGTTCTTGAGGCTTGGCTTCATTGACAGTCAGAGGACGTCCGTCCATCTGTGAGCCGTTCAACGCCGCAATCGCGGCCTTGGCTTCTTCCTGTGTGGCCATTTCGACGAAGCCGAAGCCTCGTGATTGCCCGGTGAACTTGTCCGTGATTACACGCGCAGACTCGACGGTGCCGTGCGCGGCAAAGAGGGTGGTGAGCTGTGATTCAGTTGCCGCATACGGCAACCCGCCGACGTATAGTTTTGAACCCATGGGGGGTTCCTCCTTCTGAAATTGATATTGTCTGAGACTCGAGAACGAACACACGAGGGGAAGGAACGGGCCGAAGACGCGAACAATGGAGCGGCTTGGGTCGAGCTTCCGATCAGATTCTCGGTACCAACAATATCGGTGATGGGCCGTTCTATTTCCTGTTTCATACGAGGCCCGCCGCATGAAACAGGAACATCATAACAGAGACGCAAGTGGAAAGCTATAGTCCCTCTTCCCTAAACTTTGTGGCGCCTGATCGACTAGGAGTGATTGTGTGGGCCGGTCGATGATCGAGGATACTGTCTGGTGGAAGCTGGTCAGACAACCTTCCTACACATCCGCATTGCCAGTAGGACCGGGGCCGGGCCAGATGAGGTAGGGTGGCTTTTTCATCGTCTCAGCTGAGCGTGGGTAGAGACGTTGGGCATAACTGTAGGCATCTTCTTGCGCAACCAAGCAGGTGGCTGCGGCGAGGTGGTTGGATACGACGCGGAAGGCTCCTCGATCATCCGCTTCGATGGTTGCCATGTAGAGGGCACAAGAAAAGCTTCCCTCTTTTGAGCAGGCCGTGCTGATCAAGAGATGCGATCCATCTGGAAATGTCATGATCGGGTCTAAGTTGGTACGGCCCATGTATATTCCTTTTCCGTGACGTGCGCGAACTTATACGGCCTGGTTCGCGTAGGGGGTCACATAAAGCCTGAGGAGGTGCCCATCCCATTCGGTTCCTTCAAGGGCGACTACGGCGTTCAAGGCCTGTTCGCCGGACCCCATTTCTACGAATCCGTATCCGGCGGATTTCCCCGTATGTTTGAATCGGACCACATAGGCTCTGGCGACCAGACCGTAGGAGGTGAAGATGCCCCTTAGCTCGCAGTCCGAGACCTTGTCCGGGAGTCCTCCCACATACAGGACCCGCTTCCCCATGAGATTCCCTTCGTGACGCGTTAGTTCGTTCGAGCAAGCGAGTCTTCGATATACGAGCCTGTCCGCAACGACGTCGCAAGTCCCAGCGAGTAGAGCCCGTGGATGAGCCATTTTGAGGGATCGAAGTGGTACCAGCGAGGACCGTTTCGGTAATCGGTCGGATACATGTGATGGTAGTTATGGTACCCCTCACCAAATGTCACGAGGGACACCAGCCAGCTATCCCGGCTGGAGTCTGACGTGCCGTGTGGCTGTTGTCCCCAGAGATGGCAGACGGAGTTGATAAAAAATGTCGAATTGAGCACGGCGAATGTGCGTCCCAGGCCGGCGAGGAGAAAGCAGCCGACTCCACCTATCATGCCGTTGAAGAGAAAGCCGATGAGATAAGTGCCGGCCAGGCCCGCGAGGAGCAGAAGGGGATAGTACTTGTGTTGCCAGATCGCGACGGGATCGTTCGCGACGCGCGTCGCATATTTGGGATCGGCATATCGGTCGGGGGTAAAGAGCCATCCACAGTGGCTGTGCCAGAACCCTTGTTGCGCATTATACGGATCTTTCTCCTCGTCACAGTGTGCGTGATGACGCAGATGGTCGGACGCCCATTTGATGGCGGAGTTCTGCAGTGCCCAGGCGCCCCCGATCAAGAGTACGCCCTTGACCCAGTTCGGGCAGTCGAAGCTCCGATGGGCCATAAGTCGATGGTAGCCGACTGTAATGCCCAGTCCGCTGACGACATAGAGTAGCCCAAACAGGGACCAGTCCAGCCAGGTGTAGTGGTAGAGATATCCATAGAGAGGGACTCCGATCACGGCACCCATGGTAATGGCGCAAAAGAGTATGACGGTCCAGATCCCGCGGCGACTGCTGATCGTGATCGGTACACCCGTGGGGGTGATGGCAATGGTTGGTGATTCTGGAGTCATGCGTTGTTGTGCTGTTTGGCTCATAGGGGCTCTTAATCTCAGGGTATTCGTATGCTGGCCTCAGGCCGCCATTGTACGATGCATTTCGATTCGAACAAGGTCTGCACGGTCATTCGAGCCTGCCGAATCGTGTTATCAGGCAGGGGCGAGTGCGGCACGGACTGGTGCTATTCGGTGGTCTCCCTGAAGAGACTTGTGTGCGGAGCAGGGCGGAAACTAGAGCATCGATCGCGCAGAATCTAGAGGAAGGGAATGACGGCGCGAGGGATAGAGTAGTGACCGGAATTCATATGGTGCCACCATAGCACAGTCTCGCTATTATAGCGAACGCGTCAGACCATCATGATACGATAATAAATAGCCCAGTGCGTTGAGAATAGAAGTCAATGTTGCCCCTCGGCATTATCGAACTCCTTTAATTCTCAAGAGAGTTGACGCCAGAATGGGCTTGCTGTACGATGTTTTCTACATCGCTGTCGCAGTAGTCCGGCGACACGGCTGTATACACCATAACGGACTTCGCGATCGCATCGCGACCAGGTCCTGCTTGGAGTTGATGCCTTCCTGGTTTCTCTCCCCTCGGTTATCTGATCCCGTCTTAATGCGATCACACTGAAAGGATAGTGCATTGCATACCTCTGTTCACACGAGTTTTCATACCCTTGGTTTGTCTGAACCGCTGTTGAGGGATTTGACAGCAGCGGGCTTGCTAGTTCCCACTCCCGTGCAAGCTCAGGCCATTCCACCCGCTCTTGAGGGCCGGGACGTCATCGGTTGTGCGCAAACAGGTACCGGGAAGACGGCCGCGTTTGTTGTTCCCATGATCGAACGGCTCGCGGTCCTGCCGAAAGGTCAGCCACAAGCATTGATTCTCGCACCAACGAGGGAATTGGCGTTGCAGATTTTTGGTTCAATCGAAAAGCTCGGTCGAAGCCACCGCATCTCTGCTACGGTCATTGTTGGAGGGAGCGATATGCAGGCGCAGATCAGAGGATTGCGCCAGCGGCCCGATATTCTGGTTGCCACACCGGGGCGTTTGCTAGACCATATGTGGAACGGGACGGTCAATTTGGCCCCGATCAAAATCCTGGTACTCGATGAAGCCGATCGTATGCTTGATATGGGATTTGCTCCACAGATTGATCAGATTCTTGACGCGTTGCCGTTGGAACGACAGACGTTACTCTTTTCCGCCACGATTCCGACGGATGTCACACGTTTGGTTCAAGCGAGCCTAAACGGTGCCGTTCGTGTGATGGTGACGTCTCCCTCGGCAACGGCTGAAGGTGTGACCCAAGCGTTGCATCATACGACCTCCCATGAGAAGACGAATCTTTTGGTGTCGCTATTGGGGGCGGAACGAGGGACCGTCCTTGTATTCGCTCGGACAAAGAGTCGGGTTGATCGACTCGGTGAGACGCTTGGACAGGCTGGTTACCGCGTCGCGGTTATCCACGGAGACCTAAGTCTGCCCCAGCGCCTCCGTGCACTCGACGGATTTAAACGAGGGCAGGTCAGAATTCTCGTCGCGACGGATATCGCAGCCCGCGGGATTGACGTGGCGAATATCGGCCACGTGGTGAATTACGATTTACCGAATTGTCCGGAGGATTATATTCATCGTATTGGACGGACAGCCCGGATGAAGATGACCGGACGAGCCACCAGTTTCGTGACGTTCGAGGAACGTGATCAGCTGCGCGCGATCGAAATGTTGTTGGGGCACCCTGTGCCGTTGGCAGAGGGAAGTCCCCGCCCCGATGATCGTCCGCATTCGAGAGGGGGGACTGAACATTCCAGAGGTGACCGCCAGCGGTGGGGGCGTCCAGGCGAGGACCGACGCCAGCATCAGCCGAGTCCCGTCGTGCCGAAGGGGGTTTAGGTTTTTCAGGAAAGAGTCTAACGGCTAGGGAGATGTCAGCGACGCGTACTTAACTGACAGGTACAGAGTTGTGAGTGATCAGAGGAATATCATTATGCCAAACACAAAGACTGATGGGCTGTACACGATGAAGAGATGGGTGAGAATTTCTGACGCACGAAGGGATCATCGACGGGCTAACGAAATTGGTCGTAGCCCTGGCTGCAATCCGGATATCCGGACGAAGTATCGTATCAACGTCGGAGATCTCGGTCGGACACTGGCGATTGATCAGGAATTACTGGTCCTGACCAATGTGAATGGCGGAGCGCTATAGCGAAGCAGTAGGGCGAGTATCGGCGCGTGGGTACTCAACAGCTGCAGGCGGTGTTTGGTGCAGGTCACTTTGTGAAGTCTGAATTAGGACAGGAGTGAGGTGATGCGCGGGGGTGCGCTCACACCTTCCCTAATACAGGGGCTCTTGTGGGCCCCACTGAAGCCCGGCCAAGTCTGGATCCTCTCCCTCCGAGTTCAGAGGGCGAGCGGGCTTCTCGGTCTTGCGCTGTTCTCGACGGGCGTCTTTTTCGCGGCGTTGAATTTGTTTCGACTTTTCACGGTCGCGCTTTGCAATTGTTGTTTTTCCTGCTCGTCCGATGGTGCCCTCCTTTGCGTGACGATTCGTAGTGAGTCGCCAATCGCCTGCTGTTTATGATCCAGCCCCCTCTATGATTGCGAGGACTCCGTCGCTCCGCGCCGTCTCTTGCTGCTCAAGTCAGGAGCAGGGTTGGTGGTCTTGGCTTCTCGTTCAGCCGTGCGGGAGCGAGTGCCCTGGCCGAACCCTCGGCTTGCCATGCTTGATACTTGCCGACGGATGTCTTCCATTGAGGTCGTCAGACTCGTATCAAGAGGACTTGGAAGGCCGAGCACCTCCCATCTGATTTTTGGTTTCCGCGTCGCGCGTGCTCGGTTCTTTCTTGTCTTGTCGGCTCGCCACCCAGTGGATAGCTTCATACGTGCTCCTTTATAGAACCTGGCATCTCCAACATGGATAAACGCTCAATGGAAAAGAGGGGGGTCTGATAGAAATACCACAATCATTCCGTCCATCTTCCTGCTAAGCGTCCAAGCGCAGAAAATGTTGGAACGTACGAGCAACACCTACCGCTACCGCGAGATTAATGGCGCTGAAACAATCAAATAAAATTCAAGACGCGAGAGGGCTAGCGCTATCTCGTATGAAGGTTGAGGGTACCACGGGTCATGGCGAGAGTCAAATAGGGTATTTATCTACTTAAATAAGTCTGTATGTATGATAGACGTGCCGCTCGGCCTGCGTTGTCACAACCATCGTCGAGCGGTAGCTTGTGTGTCGTGTACCGTATGTGTGGAAAGATTTGATCGTTAGAAAAGTAAGCCATCGAAAGTTAGCGGTCGTACTCATGGCACAACCAACGCTAATCGAGCCATTGGCAATGAGCTGAGGATAATTGAAGAATTTTCAGGTTGGCTGGATTTGGTCAGGCGCCTGTGAGTGTTGCGTATATACGGCATCCGTGTGGATGGGTTAAGCCAGGCCACATGCCTGAGCTCGAGAACTCCATCGTTCTCCTCCGGGCGCATTTACCGTGGAGAGAAGAGCTGATGGATGATGAAACTATTGATATCTGTGCTGGCATTTGTCTTGTCGGTGGTGTCGCTGATAGGTCCGAACGGATGTAATCGTCAGGACCCTCTCCCGAATGCGCTGAAGGAACTTCCGCAAGTCCCTGACGCAGCGGTTGGCAGGATGGCCAGGGGCCCGATCGACAAGGCCAAGGGAGTTGAGACAATGTTTGAAAAGGCAGGAAATCGGACAGCCGAGCCC
>JANYEF010000470.1 GCA_025363325.1 Nitrospira sp.
GTCGTACGGGCACTTCGGTCGGAATGAGCCGGAGTTCACCTGGGAAAAGACCGACAAGGCCAAAATCTTGCGCAGAGACGCAGGGCTGTAGTTTAGACCGGACCGATTACACGGGGGGACGGATTGAAAAATCCGCCCCCCTTTTACTGATCACGCATCACCCCTCACTCATCACTTTATCTGGAGGTTTCTGTGGAATACGATGTGAAGGATATGAAGTTAGCGGACCAGGGCAAACTCAAGATCGAATGGGCCGAAGCCACCATGCCGGTGCTGCGCCTCATCAAGAAACGGTTTCAGCGAGAGAAGCCATTCGCAGGGCTCCGTGTCACGGCCTGCCTCCACGTGACGACCGAAACCGCCAATCTGATGAAAACACTCCAGGCCGGCGGAGCCGATGTCCGACTCTGCGCCTCCAATCCGCTGAGCACGCAGGATGAGGTCGCGGCAGCGCTCGTCAAACATGACGGCATTCCGACCTTCGCCATTAAAGGCGAAGACAACAAAACCTACTATCAGCACATCCAGTCGGCGATCTCCCACAAGCCGCAAATCACGATGGACGACGGGGCCGATGTCGTCTCGCTGATCCATTCCAAGCGCAAAGATTTGCTCAAACACGTGATCGGCGGCACGGAAGAAACCACCACCGGCGTCATCCGACTCCGCAGCATGGCCGAAAAGAAAGTGCTGAAGTTCCCGGTGATCTCCATCAACGACGCCGACACCAAGCACCTGTTCGACAACCGCTACGGAACCGGCCAGAGCACGATCGACGGCATCATCCGCGCGACGAACCGACTGATCTGCGGCACCACCTTCGTGGTCGCCGGCTATGGCTGGTGCGGGCGTGGGATTGCCATGCGCGCCAAGGGCATGGGCGCCGATGTCGTCGTCACCGAGATCGATCCGGTGAAGGCGATTGAAGCGGTCATGGACGGGTTCCGCGTCATGCCGATGGAGCAGGCCGCGCTGATAGGAGATTTCTTCGTCACGGTCACCGGCAACCTCAAGGTCGTCCGCAGCGAGCATTTCGCCGTGATGAAGGAAGGGGCCATCGTCTGCAACTCAGGTCACTTCAACGTCGAGCTGGATATTCCCGCCTTGGAGAAACTGAGCCGAAGGAAGCGCCTCATCAGACCGGGCGTCGAGCAATTCACGCTGAAGACCGGCCATCGGGTCAGTCTGCTCGGCGAAGGCCGACTCGTGAACTTGGCGACGGCCGAGGGCCATCCTTCCAGCGTCATGGACATGAGCTTTGCCAACCAGGCGCTCGGTGCTGAGTACTTGGTGAAGAATTACACGAAGCTGGAGAAGAAGGTCTATCCGGTTCCGCCGGTGATCGACAAAGAAATCGCGCGTCTCAAACTCGCCGGCATGGGGATGAAGATCGATACGCTGACGAAGGAACAGGTGAAGTATCTGGCATCCTGGGAAATGGGAACCTAGCAGGAAGCTCAAAACGGCACCCCAGCGGCGTTCTCGGTCGCCGAGCTCCCTACGGCCTTGCTGGGGTGCCATTTTGAGCATCCTGCATCCTGGCAGTGTTCGGTGAACGCCTGCAGTTGAGAGCATCTACATCGCACTTGCAGAGAGAGAATAAACGGAAAGGCCACCGGAAACGGTGGCCTTTTTGTTTTCCTAAAGCCTCGTCGGCTAATCTTTCACCCAAAGCCCGCTGATTAAGAGTCCTGCCGAACACCTACTTCAGGACACTCAGCAAGAACAATCATCAGCAAAAGACGATGATTCGTGATGGCGAACCTCAGCATGGGTCATGGTGGGTTAGGTGCGTTTGGCACCAGCTTGGCACCAACTTCCCCGACAACATCTCCTTTTCCCGCAGTCTGAGCAACCTTGTCTTCCTGGTTCAATGTTCTGGACGTAAGGCAATTCGGAACTATGCCTGTACGTTTGAGTGTCCGCTCCCAAGGTTTATTCAGGATAGATCCGAGAGTGATTCGCGTTCCCGATGGGTTTATTCGACGCTTTCGTACCAACAGCGCGCGCGAGTCCAGGATGCAAGCCGATACAACTTTGGTTGTGGGTGTGAATAGGCATGGTTCTTCGCTCATGCTGGAAGGTGACTGTTCGGAACACAGGACGAAACACTACTGACACTCAACCCCGTCAGTTTTGAACCGGCATGGTGGCTTTCATGAGATCAGTGCGGAAATGCCCACCATTACAAAAAACATTTTATTTAAAGTATTATCGTGTCGGCTGCGTAAGAAATCAGCTATAAAAATTATTAGTTTTGGAGCTGCCTGCCGGGGCCCATTCTCTATTGAAAGAAAACCTTATGAACGACATTGCTAAAAACAGTTTGAGCAAAGTGCCCGAGGTCACTTTGGCCTTCTGGATCATTAAAATCCTTGCAACGACGCTTGGCGAAACGGGCGGTGATGCAGTGTCCATGACGATGAACCTGGGATATCTTGTCGGGACGGTCATTTTTTCGGCAATCTTTTTAGTTGCTGTGATTGCCCAAATTAAAGTAAGCGGCTTTCATCCATTCATCTACTGGACAACCATTATTGCAACGACAACAGTCGGGACAACGTTGGCGGATTTTGCAGACCGTTCTCTTGGAATTGGCTATGCAGGTGGATCCTCGTTACTGTTTGCCTTGTTGATAGCCTCTTTGGCCATCTGGTATCGGTCTCTTGGCACAGTATCGGTCGATACCATCAGCTCTCCAAAGGCCGAAATGTTCTATTGGGGAGCGATCCTGTTTTCCCAAAC
>JANYEF010000185.1 GCA_025363325.1 Nitrospira sp.
CCGAACTCTAGCCACAGCAGGAGCCGCGCGGTGGCGGATTGAGCAATCACTCTCCAGCCCGCTGTTTCCCCCTTCCTGCTTCGAAGTGCCAAGTTAGCAACGACTCCAGTGAGTTTTTTATCTATCTGGTTGGTCTGGTTACTTGACCCTGAGAATCCAAACAACCAAATAAACGAGACAGACCAAAGAGCATCTGAATCCAATTAGATTCTCCTCTAATCAAAATAGATTCAGTTGAGATAGCGCTGGCCATCTCCTGCGCCTTCGTGTTCCCCTTCGACAGCGTGAAAACCTGCCAATTTCGAAGACAATCAAGAAAGAATTCTCAAAGTCGGCTGCACAAACCGCTGGCACATCGATTGCTCCATACCTCGCAGGATGCTCAAAAAGGCCGTCCAGCAAGGCCGCAGCGAGCGAAGAGGCGAAGGCGTACGCTTCGGTACGTTGAGCGTCTGAGCGAAGCGAGAACGAAGCTGGCGGACTGTTTCAGCATCCTGCTAGGGCGGACGAGCAGTCGACCATCCGTCATGGGGCTTACGATTGAGAACTCAATGGCGAGGGCTCACGCCTAAGAACCCAATGGGGACTTGATTCTGGGGCAGACCCAACCAGACCACCTCCTGGTTGCCAACCTCCTGGTCGACTGAGCGTCAACGCCACGGGAGCCCCGGCTTCGCGAGACCCGGAGCTGCGGCTCCCTCCCTCTATCTGGTTCATCTGGTTTGTTTTGTTGGTCTGGTTGATTTGGTTCATCTGGTTAGGTTCGTTCAACCAAACAAACAAGACAAACCAAATAAACGAGACAAACCAGATCGTTTGCCGTCGCGTCGCGGTCAGGATCATGTCCCAAGACATGGTGGCCGTCCGTATAACCCGAAAAGGCTATTGCTAAAAATGCCGTACAGGTTTAATAAGGTCTACCAGTTTCTTATACGTAATCGTTTCTGTGCGCAGTTTGTCTTGTTTATCTTACAAGACCTTCGGAGGAGCCGGCCATGAATGGCACCTCAGGCTTCCAAGAAGTGCGGTCTTCTCCCTCCCGATCACCCTCGTATCGGTTGCTGTCCGAGCAACAGCCTCAATTCGGAAGAGGTGCCTGGGCCCTTCTCCGTACTCACGATCTCATCGCTCTCTGTGCAGGCATCAGCACAAAGCGAGAATGGTTCCGAACGCCATTTCCGCCTCACAACTTACAAAGCGTGCTTCGATGTCTATAAACCACAGGATCGTGCTTCTGTGTCTGTCGATTCCGATCTTCTTTAACGGCTGCTACCCCACGCTGGGCTATCGCCCAGGACTTCCCAGTACTTTCACATCGATTTCCACGTGTGATAGCACATCAGAAAATGTTGCCCAGCTAGCGTGCAAAGAGAAAGAGTTTTACACCATCGTCAAGTGGGGAGAAGAGACTGCGCAGGCATATACAACCAAAGCACTCATAAATGAATGGTCCGTCTACGCGGCAGGCGCCGTGGGCATCATCGGAGGAGTCGTGCTTGGAACCCTCGCAGCGACAGACCAAGGGAATACCGACGCGGCCAAGATCACCCCACTAGTGACCGCAGCGGTCGCATCACTCCTTGCGCTGAACCAGAACGACGACAAGGCCGCGGCATACGGCGAGTCGATCATTGCAATCGAGGAATCCCAGGCTGCCGCAGAAAGACACGTAAGCCGCAACAAGAACCAAAACGGTTTCCAGCACGGCAGTGAAATACTGAAAGACTCAATTCGACAAGAGATCGTCAATCTGGATATCCGCATGGTGGCTATCAGAAAGAAAATGGCTGCTTCAATACCGACGACGACAGCCCTGGTCCCGCAATCGTTTACAGAGGCAACCGCCAAAAATCCGCTCAGCTTGACCCTCTTTACGCAGAATCTCGAAACCGACCCTGAGGGCCTCAGGGTAATCACTGCTCCCAACACAGCCGTGACCATCGATGTGAAGAACGGCCACATCGTTATTACGCTGACCAATCCCGTATGCCAGGACTATCTTGTGATGCTCTCTGTAAAAAATAAGCTGGTCCTCCCGGCAAGGAACCTACGATGCGAGAAATGACCATTTCAGCGGCTCGTCCGAGACCGGCTGCTCCCTACATCGAGTCCTCTAGGATCGTTGGCTCCGATAAGAAGGTTCCTGACATCATTTTCATGCTGAAGGACCACCTTTATGTCGTTCGTGAGTTATAGCCTGGCGTCTAACGGGAGTTGACGAGATGGACAATCCACATCCCAACGATGACAAAAGATTCCCTGCCACGCTGAGGCTAGCGAACGGGACATTGCTTCAGCGTGATCCATCCCGTTTGTTGCTGTTTCTAAAACAGCCTTATGAGCTGCGCAACGTCGAAAGCATCATCGCAAATATCCCAGCGTTTCGAGGAATTGGTCTCGCGCTCGAAGGACAGGAAAGCGGGTACATAGGAAGAATCTCAGAGCAGAACGCAAAACAGATCAACCATACCGACAAAAGGTTTTGGATAAAAGCTCACGAGCAGCAAAGGATTGACCAACAATGCATTGCTTTGCTTGAGAGTAGCTTCGCAAGAGACCTCGAACGTGTGGCGGGGGTGTACAGTCTTCCCGCCGTTGACGGCCACCAAGCTCTCTACTGTCCAATGCCGTATTCCCTCATTGTCGTGAAACGTGCCACCGCAGATGACAGTGCCCTCGATCAGATCTTGGCTCAGTTCAATCTTGAAGTGATTCGGGACCTCTCGGAATTACTGGGCAAGCATACCCGATACTGCGTTCTGAAGGGAGACGCCCTTGAAACGGTCTTTCACGCTCATATCAGCTTATATACAGAGTATCGAAAACTGGTTGAAACCGTTGTGCTGGACTTCATGCCCCATCTGTCCCCAAACGCAGTGACCCCAAATGACGAATACTACGCAGCCCCCATCATCAATGGAAGGCAGGGACAGTGGAACATGAAGCTCATAGGTGCAGAAAATGCCTGGAACCTATCCAAGGGAACTAACGTGGTAGTGGCCCTTATCGACCCTGAGGGAGTTGACACTACTCATCCGGACCTCAGTGGGGCAAACCAAGGGGTCCGGATCTACTTTCCTCCTAACACCCCCCCACCAATTTTCATTCCAGGCCAGGGCATTCTGCCGGGTTCTCACGGGACGCAATGTGCGGGGATTATTGCTGCACGGATGAATAACGGACCGGCCAATAACAAGGGCGTGGCCGGTTTGGCGTGCGACTGCTCACTACTGCCCATTCAAACAATGAATGCTACACTTTTCGAGTTGGGAGCGGGGATCGCTTATGCAGCCAGCACTGGGAGCGCACAAGTCATCAGCATGAGCTTTGGTTACTCGTATGCGGATGTTGTGAGTCTTAACCTTGCTGGAACCCTTAATGGCATCATTGAGGATGCATTCACCGGGGGGGTCGTACTCGTAGCAGCATCGGGCAACTGGAATTCCAGCACCATTGATTACCCCGCTTCCCACCAACGTGTCATAGCCTGCGGAGCGTCAAACGGAGGCTATGCAGACCTTTTGAAGCTTGACTACCGCTGTCAACCATCATTATTGCCGGGCGACCCACTCGGCGATCCAGATTGGGGGAGTGAGGGATCGAACTACGGCCCTCAGCTCTCAGTGATGGCTCCTGGAATGAACCTTATTTTGACCACTCGTGCTGGCAAGGGGAACCTGCACCCACCAGTTACTTCTGACTATGAGAAGGGAGTAACAGGGACTTCACTGGCCACACCCCACGTCGCGGGGGTCGCAGCTTTGTTGTTTCAGAAATACACTGCTTTGGTGAATAATCCACAGAGAGTCAGGGACATCATCGAACGGACAGCGGAAAAGGTGCACAACCATGAGACCCACGGCTACTTCTATGCCGACGATGGGGTTCACCTCAATGGTCCTTGGTGCTCAGAAATGGGCTACGGTCGCGTCAACGCGTACCGCGCACTCGACTATGCTGAGCTTCTGATCAAAGACCACCCCGGGGATACGGGGAGTGAACCATCCTTAGCTCTAGGCAGTGCCTATTGGGATTCTTCGGACATCGTAATTCGACCAGTGGGGGATACGACGTGGGATCCGACTGACGTCACGATTGCCAGTTACGTTGCCCAGGGGGAAAAC
>JANYEF010000522.1 GCA_025363325.1 Nitrospira sp.
GATCCCACTTTTCTGGATCATGCAGCACAGTGTCCATGTCGAATCCCACGCCGTTGTCCCCGATGGTAACCCGTAGACGTTCGGGGTCGATGTCTAGCCCCACGGTCACCCGAGTCGCTTTCGCGTGTTTCTCCACATTGCTGAGGGCTTCTTGCACAATGCGAAACAGGAAGATCTTGGTACGCGGGAACAAGATCTGTTCATCGCCGGATACGCGGAACTGCGTTTTGATATGATACTGGGTCTCGTACGAGGTGAGATAGTTGGTGAGGGCTGGGAGCAGCTCCATCTTGTCATAGTGGAGCGGGCGGAGATTGGAGATGACTTGCCGCGCCTCCTGGATAGCCAACTTCAGCTGAGCTTTGCTTTCGCGCAAGGTGGCCAGGCTGGCTTTGGGATCTTTTCGAATCAGTTGCTGGCTCAGATCAAGTTTGAAATTCACCCCGGCCAAAATCTGCACGATGCCGTCGTGCATCTCGCAGGCAATGCGCGTCCGTTCCTCCGTCACCGCCACACCCGTTTCCTTGACATACAGTCGATAGAGCGATTGGTATTTATTCAAAGTTTTCTCAATCTCTGCCGTCGCGCGGATGCGGGCCTCGATCAGCTCCCACATGAATTTGGCGCTTGCCCCACCGATGATCATGACGCCCATCCGGTGGAAGTCTTGGAGCAACTCCCAGACTTCGGCATTGCCCGACACGTCGATGATGAGGTCCACGCGCTCGAGGTCCAAGAGTCGCCGGTAATCGCGGGTCACGGGAATGCCGAGCCGTTTCGCCAGTGCGATGCCCGTGGCATTTGCCTGGATTTCGGCCACGCCCACAATTTGCACCAGTGGATCTGTCGCGAAGATCTCCATCAAAGCCGTGCCACCGCGGCCTGCGCCGATGATCGCCACATGCGTGCCGCCTGCCGCTCCGGTCTTGCGTGGTCGTCTAGGAGACTTGGCTTGGGTTGTCGGCATATTGACGCCTACTCGCTGAGAAATTCACCATGGTGCTGACGGACTGATGGCGGATGGAGAGGGAGAATACCATGAAGAGAGAAGACGTGTCCTGCGGCCCTCACCGTTCGCGGCGTTGCTGGGCCAACGTTCTCAGCTCATCCATGAACTGGTCAATGTCTTTGAACTCGCGGTAGACAGACGCAAAGCGAACATAGGCGACCTGATCCAGATGATGAAGCTCTTTCATCAATTCTTCGCCCACAATCCGGCTCTCGATTTCGGTCTCACCCATTTCCTGAATGCGTTTTTCGATACGATCCGTCACGGCTTCGATGGTGGCGGTACTGATGGGCCGTTTTTCACAGGCTTTCTTGAGACCGGCGAGAATTTTCGTACGGTCGAACGACTCCCGGCGGCCGTCCTTTTTCACCACCACGGGAAGGATTTCATCGACGCGTTCGTAGGTGGTATAGCGACGCTTGCAGCCGAGACATTCGCGGCGGCGGCGAATAACCTCGCCTTCCTTCGCCATGCGCGAGTCTACGACCTTGTCTTCGAGTTCATCGCAGAACGGACATTTCACAGGCGGTGATCCTGCCCCGTCTGACGCGGGCTAGTAGGTATGAAAGATCGGGAAACGGCTGCAGAGCGCTTTAGCCTGAGTGCGGACTTCCTCAAGCATCGCCGGGTCTTGCCGATGCTGCAGCACTCGGTCAACCAAACCCACAATCTCTTGCATCTCGGCTTCCCGCATACCACGGGTAGACACAACGGGAGTTCCCAGTCGAATGCCACTGGCGACGGCCGGCGGCTTCTCGTCGTAGGGCACGGCATTCTTGTTCACGATAATGCCGGCAGCACCCAAGGCCGCGTCCGCTTCTTTGCCTGTAATGCCCTTGTTAGTCAGATTTATCAGCATCAAGTGCGTATCCGTGCCTCCAGACACAATCTTGTACCCTCGGTCGAGGAGTCCTTGGGCCAGCACCTTCGCATTGGCGATGACCTGCTGTTGGTAACGCGTAAACGCAGGTGAGAGGGCTTCCTTGAAGGCGACGGCCTTCGCCGCGATCACATGCATTAAGGGTCCGCCTTGTATTCCGGGGAAGATAAGTTTGTCGACCGCTTTGGCATACTCAGCCTTGCACATCACGACGCCACCCCGTGGTCCGCGAAGAGTTTTGTGGGTGGTCGTGGTGACAAAGTCGGCATAGGGAACAGGGTTCGGATGGAGCCCCGCAGCGATCAACCCGGCGATGTGAGCGATATCGACCAGCAGATAGGCGCCGACCGACTTGGCGATCTGTTGGAATCGCGGAAAATCAAAGGTACGCGCATAGGCACTGGCGCCTACGACGAGCAAGCGTGGCCGACATTCCTCTGCCACCTTCTGCACCGCGTCATAGTTGATGGTTTCGGTCTCACGGTCTACGCCGTAGGAAAACACACGGAACAGAATCCCTGAAAAGTTGACCTTGCTGCCGTGAGTGAGGTGACCCCCTTGGGCGAGGTCCATGCCCAGAATGGTGTCGCCAGGTTTCAGCACGGACAGGTAAGCCGCCATATTGGCTTGCGATCCTGAGTGCGGTTGCACGTTCACATGCTCTGCGCCGAAAATCTGCTTACAACGCTGGATGGCGAGATCCTCCACCGTGTCCACATGCTGACAGCCACCGTAGTACCTCTTTCCCGGGTACCCTTCGGCATACTTATTGGTCATGATGGAGCCCTGCGCGGCCAGGACGGCGAGGCTAGCAAAGTTCTCCGAGGCGATCAGAAGCAGTCTTTCACGCTGCCGCTCTTCCTCGGCGACAATCGCAGCATAGACATCCGGGTCTGTGGCTTTGAGTGCGTCTAAAGAACCGACCGCATCGTTCATGACAGCTCGTTCCCTCGTTAGGCCTCAGCGGGGGCCGTTTCGGCTTCCTGTTTCTTCACGACGTGGATCAACACGGTGGCAGTCACGTCCCGTGGAAGCTTGATCGGCACAGTGAAGGTACCGAGTTCCTTGATCGGATGGTCCAGCTGGATCTTGCGCCGATCCACCGTAAATCCCTGTTCCGCCAATCCTTCTGCAATATCTTTGACCGTGACCGACCCGAACATCTTGTCGTCCTTGCCGACCTTGGTCTCCACCGTAAGGGACACGGCTGAGATGCTCTTGGCGTGGGTTTCGATCTCCAGCTTTTCTTTTTTCGCCCGTTCGCCGACTACGCGCTTGATATGCTCAAAAGCCTTGATGCTTCGACTGTCGGCCAGCACCGCTTTTTTGCGTGGGAGCAGAAAGTTCCGTGCGTACCCAGCTTTCACATCGAGCAGATCGCCGAGATGTCCGATCCCCTCCATCGTTTCTTGTAGAATGACCTTCATACCCCTAACTCCTTCTGTTGGAAAGGGAAAGAGGATACTGGGGGGCCAGCAAAAAGTCAATTCGCCGTATAGCGCCACCTAAAATCTTACCGGGGGACAAGTCGTTGCGCCATTTGCCAATCTTATCCTCCACGTCCGCATGGAGCGGACCCAAGGAGGGGGCATGGAGACATACGGCATGGCGCGACGGTCGAAGCACGAGTATC
>JANYEF010000523.1 GCA_025363325.1 Nitrospira sp.
CCTCTCCCAAAGCGGCATGAGCCTGTCTGCTGGCAGGATGCTGAAAAAGCCCGCCAGCGGAAGAAGACTGTTATTTGGTTTGTCTGGTCTGTCTGGTTTTTGGGTTGATCAATACTAACCAGATGAACCAAATCAACCAGATAAACAAAACAAACCAGATCAACTAGATGAACCAGAGAGACCCGCCAAGCCACGCGCGATAGGCGCGATCCGAAGTTCGCCGTTCGGGGATCGAAGTTCCGAAAACCTCGAACTTCGGACCTTGAACCATTGCTTGTCCACACGTCTCGAGTCACAGTCCATGGCGGCTCTCGTACGAGCGTGAAGGGCAGGTCAAGCAATGACCCGAGTAACGCACCGTGCGCAGCTCGTGGTAGGTTGAGCCTTAGTCACCAGGCGTAGGCTTCTGGTGCAGGCCCGCCGGGGCCGGGAAAGATGTCGTCGAGCCGTTTCAGTGTGTCCTGGCTCAACGTGAAACTCAGGACGCGCATCGTACCGTTCAATTGCTCCATCGTACGCGGTCCAATAATCGGCGCCGTGACGGCCTTTTGGTGCAGCAGCCAGGCGAGCGCCACATCGGCCGGACGTTCGCCGAGTTGTCTGCACAGCACCTCGTACGCTTCAAGCCGAGAATGATACTTCTCTACAGATTTCTTCAGATCTTCATCTGCACGTCGCCCGACTTTTGTCGGTTCTAAAGCCCCGGCCAACAGGCCGCGCGCGAGCGGACTCCAGGGGATCAGGCCGATGCCATAGGCTTCGCAGGCCGGAATCACTTCTAGCTCGATCGTCCGCTCGTTCAAATTATAGAGACTCTGCTCCGACACGAGGCCGAGGAAGTGGCGGCTGCGAGCCAATTCTTGCGCCTGGGCCAGGTGCCAGCCGGCGAAATTGCTGCTGCCGACATAGAGTACCTTGCCTTCCCGGACCAACTGCTCCATCGCCTGCCAGATTTCCTCCCATGGCGCTCCCCGATCGACGTGATGCATCTGATACAGGTCGATGCAATCCGTCTGAAGCCGTCGCAGGCTGTCCTCGCAAGCCCGCTTGATGTGCAGGGCCGACAAGCGAGACTGATTCGGCCATTCGCCCACCCGGCCGAACACTTTCGTCGCCAGGACGACTTTCTCTCGCCGTCCCCTACCCTGGGCGAACCAACGCCCCACGATCTGCTCCGTCCACCCTTCGCCGACCTTCCAGCCATAGACGTTCGCCGTGTCGAAAAAGTTGATGCCCAACTCCAGCGCCCGATCCATGATAGCGAAACTGTCCGCCTCACTCGTCTCTGGCCCGAAGTTCATCGTACCGAGACAGAGTCGGCTGACTTTCACCCCCGACCGACCGAGATGAACGTATTGCATAAGCAAGATCCCTTGTTCACATGCGCGAATGAGACATTGTACACAGATGGGACGAACGGAGGATACTCAGGGCTCTTCTTTGATGTCCTCAATCGACTGCGTGAGTGCCTTTACGAACGCCGCCGGGTGAGTGAAGGATGGTCAAAATGCCATCCTCTTTGTGTGTGGTCTGTCTGGTTCATCTGGTTGGTCTAGTTCAAGTAAATAATTAAGACAGACCAAATAGACCAGACAGATCAAATCAACCAGATAGGCCCGCCCCGCTCATCGCTCGGATGTCTATCTGGTTTGTCTTGTCTGTTTTGTCTCTCTTGTCCATTGCACCAAATAAACCAGACAGACTAGACAAACAAGATAGACCAGCCTTCAGGGAGCGACACAGAGAGCGACGCACCTCTTGACGAAGCAATCACGATGCGGCATCTTCCAGGGTACTGCGAGAAAAAATCGTGAAGGAGGAACCATGGCCATGGCGTCCATCGTACTCCCGCTTGGAACACCCGCTCCGCCGTTTTCGTTGCGCGATGTCGTGAGCGGTCAGAGCTGCTCACTCGCCTCGTTTAAGGGCAAGGCGGCCTTGCTGGTGATGTTCATCTGTCGCCACTGTCCCTATGTTGTGCATGTCGAACGGGAAATCGCGAAGATCGGACGGGACTACAGGGACACAGGGCTTGGGATCATCGGCATCAGCAGCAACGATCCTGTGAGCTATCCGGATGACTCGCTGCCGCAGCTGAAAGAAATGGCTGAACGCCTCGGCTTCACCTTTCCCTTCTGCTTTGACGAAACCCAGGATGTAGCGATGGCCTATGGGGCGGCCTGCACCCCGGATTTCTATCTCTTCGATCGGGAGCGGCGGTTGGCCTACCACGGACAGCTCGACGAGAGCCGCCCCGGCAGTAACAAGCCGGTCACCGGACGTGATCTCCGCGTCGCGATCGATGCAGCACTTGCCGGGAAATCCGTCGACAGCAAACAAAGGGCCAGCATAGGTTGCAGCATCAAGTGGAAGCGATGAGAGGAATGACACCCATGCCAATCCCTTGCACCCGGAACGCGCACAATCAGAAGGTGCTCGTTCGACGGGCGCAAAGGGCAGATTAGGTTCTTACCTTGCGTGGCCCGTCTCGCTCGTCCCGCCTGTCTCGCGTTGGGATCCATGGACAGGCGCAAAGGACGGTCCTCTCGCTCACCCGAAGAGGAGAAGATTTCCGGCATCATTTTCCGGCCCACGAAAATAGTGAGTAGAGAAAAATGTACTCGGTCCGCAAATTCTGATATACCATTCACACACAGTTCCACATTTTGACATCGAAGGGAGGTGGAGATCACATGGCAGCGAAGAAAGCAGCAGCGAAGAAGCCCGCAAAAAAAGCGGCGAAGAAGAAGTAGTCGTGCCGTGAGGAGGCGGCGGCCACGTCGCCTCCTCACCTTCCCTGTTCCTCGATATCCCCAGACCCGAACCGCATCTCACCAGCGGCTGATCAATCGGAACATTTCCCCGCAGAAATTTCTGTACGCACGACCACCTGAGAAACACATGTCACGTGGTCGTGACTATATTCCGAAACCAGATCGTCATCAGTTTGGAACGGACGAGTGTGTCAGGATGCAACCGGAGCAGTTCACGCGGGCCACGACGTGGTCGTGACGGCGGGAATCGCCCTGTCGCCTGATGCATGCTAGAAGAGCTAACGACGACGACACCGGTTGGGCCATCGACGCGACAGCTCACCAGATGAGAAGGCAGACAACGGAGGGGAGAGGCTCGGCGGTCTGAGGTCACCAACACAAGAAGGTCGAGAGGCAAAAAAATGGGGAGGTGATGGCCACATCACCTCCCCGACTTTCTCTGCGTTGGGGAGAGCCCAAAGCGTCAAGAAAGCAGCGTGCAAATCATATCATGAACATTCCCATGAAAGAAGAATGATTATTCTCATACAATCAAAGACTTGCGTGAACGGCCTGTCGAGATGCCTGGCCGAGGAGAGGAGACAGCAAGACCCCGGAAGCACAAACCATGGGCTGTTGGCGCCAGCGGTGGGACGCAAAGACGTGAGGAGCTTTCTTTACTCCCGGAGCAGCAGAGGGGATGGAAGTCTCATAATCCACTGTGCTCGCGCAACGCGCAGTCTTAGCTACAAGATGGTGAAGGTTGAGCAACAATTGGTCCGACTCGGCGTTTTCTCGACCCTTAACCTTTACCTGAGCCTTGATCTTCCGATGAGATGTGCGCAGTAACGGGCATACTAGGGTGCTCCCTTTGCCACTAGTCATTTCCACGTCATCAGCGTGTACGCTCGTCTCTCTTGATTATTTGGTTTCTCTGGTTTATCGGGTTCATCTTGTTTGTTTGGTTTGGCTCGTGATCTTGTTTATCGGACCAAATGAACCAGCGAAACCAAAGAAACGAAAGAAACCAGATCAGCCAGATAGACCAGCCAAGCATCTCACTCGTCCCATCTGTCTCGCGTCAAAGAGACTATCGTGGCTGCCACCGCTTTTCTTTAGCATACTCCACGTCTAGAGAGCAGTGCGAGCAACCATCAGGCGCAGCAGAAAAAAGAATGTCGCCATGTATTTCTCACATCCTTCCATTATGTTTCTTCCAAATCCCATACAGAATGCCGCACACAAAGCCGATAGGCGCGGTGAACATGACCAGAACTGGACCATTCCAACTTGAGGTTCCTGACAGGGACTCATGTATTCCCCCACCCACACCACCCAGCATGGCTCCAACCACTGCAAACCACAGTCCGTATCCGGCGATGTCCTTGCGTGTTATCACTATTTATCGCATCACCTTGTAAGGGTATACGGCGGACTGACGTTCATGAAAAATGGCGGCGTAGAGGTTGTCGGACGGCTCCCGATCTGTACCCGTTGCGCACCTTGCATCTGAGGTCCCAAGGGCACCGGTCGCATAGATCACACGGATAAGGAACATTCAAGACTAACATAGAACCAGGACCAGGTTAAGCTGGCGTATAGCGCCACCTAAAATCTTACCGGGGGACAAGTCGTTGCGCCATTTGCCAATCTTATCCTCCACGTCCGCATGGAGCGGACCCAAGGAGGGGGCATGGAGACATACGGCATGGCGCGACGGTCGAAGCACGAGTATC
>JANYEF010000533.1 GCA_025363325.1 Nitrospira sp.
GGTTGGCATAGCCTGCGCCGACGAACGAGACATCCGACCCGTATTCTTCTCGTTCTGCCTGGGTCAATTCCAAGGGCCGGTGCACGGATGGATCGGCTGCCATGGGAAGATAGCGCACCTCTTTCGCGCCTGCTTGTTTGATCGCTGCCATGCAGGGGTCTTGCTGAATCACGAACCAAAAGTCATAGCCCGCCGCCAACTGTTGCCAATAGGTCAGATGCCGAAAGTTTTCGACAAACCACATGGCCGTTATGAATTTCTTACGCCGCAACTGCTCCAGCATCGGGAGGATCAATGGTGCCTGTGCAAGCGACAGCACGAGGTCGGGTGGATCTTCCGCCAATTGGGCCATCGTGATGCGACTCAGCATCTCTGCGTATTTACTCTGCAAGGCCAATCGATGTTGTGAGTTCTTGAGCAACTCCAGCTGATGGTAGCTCGTGGCATGAACGCTATGATCGAGCCACCGGACGTGATGCCCTAGCGATTCGAGTGCGCGCACCACGAACCCTGTAATGGGCAGGGAGCCTCCATAGATGGGTCCCACGACGGCGATGCGCAGCTGTCCGCCGGCCTGGGCTGCGATCTGCCGCTGCAAGACTTTTTCAATTGCGCGATGGCTGTCCACATGTAACGCCGCAGCTGGGGCATAGATGACGAGTCGTACTGGATGGCCTGCATCGGCGATCTGTTCACTGATCGCCTCTGTTGTTCCCCACGCCCAGGATACCCGGTCCATCCAGTCACCCCAGGTGCGAGCCGTCGCGGCATCGACTAAGACGCTCAAATCGGGAACGACCAGAACGACCGGTGCAGTCCGAGGGAGGCCTGCACACAAGGCCTCGATGTGGTAGAGCAGTCCGACGCCGAGCACCACAATCGTTTCTCCATCCTGATGGCTCTGGCTCTCGGCCCAGCCCTGCGCTTCCTTTATGGGATCGTAGGCACTATGAATCCAGCGTCCATTCGCGCGCGCCGACGGCACACCGCTGCGTGCCTGCACAATCTCCAGCATGCCACCTCCACTCTGGCGGAGTGCCGCTGCCAGAGCAGGATCACTCTGTGCCAGTCGGCTCACATTGGACTCGAAGGAGTTCATGGCACTCCTTGCAGCGACCGGCACTGTTCCGACAATCGATGCCAGACAGCGGCTCGCTGATCGTTTTGTGAGTCTTCTTCGCCCACTGGCCGAAAGATGGCTCCCCATTCGTCATGGTGAGACTGCCACAAGGACCACCCTGCGACTGGTTCTTGTTGCGACCCCGTCGCGGGATCGAGAAGCAGCGCCACGCTGGGTCGGATCGGCCAGGTCTCCGGCAACGCACGATCGGCTTGCCACGCCCAGTGCCCCTGTCCATAGGGTCCGGTTTCATGCACGCGCGCGCGTGAAAAGTAAAACCCCATCACTCTGGTGCCGACAACAGTCGCCAGATGCAACGGACCCGTGTCGGCACCGACGGCCCAATGACATCGCTTCAACAGCGCGGCGAGTTGCGGAAGAGTCGTGCGGCCAGTGGCATCCCACAGGCGTCCTGCGATTATCGGAGAAAGCCCATCCTGAATCGCAAGGGCGGCGGTCTGGTCGCGTTCGGTCCCGACTAGGACAACGGCGCAAGGTGATTCGTGAGCGAGTACTGTTGAGATCCATTTTTTCCAAACCGCGACAGGGATTGACCGATCTGCGTCGCCGGCTCCCACCACCACCGCAATCCATTGCCTTGGCGATATTCCGATCTCAACTAGGTCAGCAGGAAGATCGTTCGAGGACGGTATCAAGACAGGCGGAATCGGTGGAGGAGTCACTCCGCACAATCCGCAAAATGTATCGGAAAGATGAATGCGATTGGAGCCCCGTATCTGTGCAACCTGGCGCAGGTAAGACGCCCAAGGCGACAGTTCCTCATCCAACGGCCCACGCAGATGGGGCCCCTGAACCTCGTTTGCCAATAGGGTGCCGGCCAGGATGGCCCTTGGGTGATGATTCAGCACGTAGGCCATCTCATAGGGCTCGGTCGTCAATCCAGCAAGGTACTGCTCGACTTCGCGTAACCGCGCGGGTTGAAACTCTCCGACGAAGGACTCGGCCCATGCGTGCCATTGTGCCCCGTTCCACAGTAAGACCTGCCCCACCCCAGGAAAAAGACGAGCGAGGTCCGCGAACGGCGCAGGACAGAGCAGGTCGAGAGACCGTTGAGGAAACCGAGCCGTGAGTGAGACGATGGCCGGCAGGCTCTGGACCAGATCGCCCAGTCTGGCGAGTTGGATCATGAGGGCGCGTGGTGTCATCTATCCTCAAGACTGTGGAACAATTTCTGCCAACGTATGCTCTGTCGACAACGCCTGCGCCAATTCCTTAAGCCCCTCGTAGGAAGGATCCAGGGTGCAGAGTGTCTGGTATTCCTGTTGCGCGGCATCGATCCGTCCGCTTCGTATGAGCACGCCTGCTAGTGCGTATCGAACGGATAAATCGGCCGGGTTTCGCGATACAAAGCCTTGGAGGTGCTTACTTAGTTCCGCCCACGAGCCGCGTACGCTACCTGCTCGCAGAAGCCAATGGATCGCCTCAGCATCGTCAGGGTATTCGTTCAGCACGGTACAGAAATCGTTCCAAGCCTGGTCAGACTCGTCCAGCCCCGTTCGCGCCATTCCCAACCCCATCATGCATTTCCGTCTGTCTCCCTGATGGGCCAGTGCCGTAAGAAACGCCTGTTCCGCTTCAGCAAATTGTGTCTGCTGCATGCCGAGGATGCCGCGCAAGACCCAGCCCTCGCCATCCCGTGGGAACCGCTTCAGCAATGTACCCAGATGCGAATCCGCCTCTGGGAGATTTCCGTCTTCTAAGGCCATGCGTGCCAAGGCCTTTCTGGCTGTCGGATCGTCATGATGCCGCAGCAGTTTCTGGTAGAAATGGCGGCTCAGTGGGGAATGGCCGGTCCTGATGCAGAGCCAGGCGCCCCAGACTAGGACATCTGCGACGGAGGGCCATTCATCCCATCTGGCCAGAAGTGACTCGACCATCGGGATGTCTTGACGAAGAGCCGCCCATTCTGTGTCGACCACCAATTTCCATGAAGCCTTCTCTTCATCATCCTGAAGTGGACGAAGCTCTAATTGCTCCTGGTCTCCATTCTTCGTGTGGACGGACTCGTAGCCATCTTCGTAGTAGTAGATGTCTTCGTCTGCTACCCACCATCGCTGCCCCCATCGCTTGAGGAATCGGAGCGCGTTAGCCTGTTCGTAAGTTTTACGTCCTGGTGTTTGACTTTCGAGGTGATAGAGCATGCTCAGCGGTTGGTAGACAATCTGCCAGCCTTTATCGCTGACCTTCAAACAGAGATCGACATCTTCGAGACCGTTCTGAAATCCTTCGTCGAATCCACCCGCCGTCTCAAAGATTTCTCGCCTGATCAGCATGCAAGCTGCCGTGACGGATTGGAATGTTCGACGCTGGTTGACCGCCGGATGGTCCCGATGGAAGTGGCGATAGAGATGGTAGGGCATGAGCCCTTCCCGTGAGAAGACGACTCCTGCATGCTGAATTGTGTCGTCTTCATAGAGCAGTTTGCTTCCCACAATTCCGACCTCCGGATGAGAGGTGACCTCAGCCACCAGCGCGGTCAGCCAATTACTCAACGGAATCGTATCGTTGTTCAGAAAGACGAGGAAC
>JANYEF010000544.1 GCA_025363325.1 Nitrospira sp.
CGATTCGCGACTTCTTCGACAAACATCCAGAGGCCTTGCATCCGGTGACACGGACGATTATTTCGGGAGGCATCACACCGACAGCAGCTGATGCCTTCACCGCCTATTACCGCCTCAAGGAATTATGCCGCGACGCTGCTCCTGTCTGGGACCAGATCGACATTCTGGTGACGCCGACGGCCGGGACCATTTACACGATTGCAGAGGTCCAGGCCGAGCCGTTCCGGCTCAATAGTAATCTCGGGTATTACACCAACTTTATGAACCTTATGGATCTCTGTGCCATCGCGATCCCTGCAGGTTTCCAACAGAACGGTCTACCGTTTGGCATCACCGTGGCAGCACCGGCTTTTCAGGATGACGCCCTCTGCCGCTTGGGCGATACCCTTCATCGGGCGGTCGGCGTAAAGATGGGCGCGACCTCCCATGATCTCCTGCCATGGCCACGCCATCTAGATCCCTTGCCACACCAAATCCGCACTGTCCGTGTTGTCGTCTGTGGAGCCCATATGTCAGGACTGCCCCTGAACCATCAACTGATCAAAAAGAACGCACGATTGGTACGGGTATGTCGAACCGCAGCATTGTACCGGTTGTTTGCATTATCAGGCTCTCCCCCATCGCGCCCCGGACTTCTGCGGGCGCAACCGGGCCGGTCCATCGAGGTCGAAGTGTGGGAGATGCCGGCCGAGCAATTTGGCAGCTTCGTGGACAGCATTCCGGCTCCGCTCGGCATCGGAACCATAGAATTAGAGGATGGTGACCAGATTCGCGGGTTTCTCTGCGAGACCTACGCGACCGCGCAGGCACAGGACATTTCGGATCTAGGAAGCTGGCGGACCTACCTTGCGAGAAAGGATCAGGGACGCTAGGAAGTGATACGACAGATGATAACAGGGAGATCACACACTGCCCACAGTCAACGCGGAGCCCTATCAGTTTGAGTTTGACCCGAAGACAACCGCGCTGGTGATTATCGATATGCAACGCGACTTCGTCCATCCCGTTGGATTTGGCGAAGCACTAGAGAACAACGTCTCGCCCCTCCAAAAGGCGACCTTACCGACGAAACATGTCTTGGAGACAGCCAGGGAGGCCAAATTCATACCCGTGAGGGGCAGCGGCCAGATCTGTCCCATTTGCCGACCGCCAAGAAATCCCGCGGTAAGCTGCCGGGTATCACAAAACTAAAACAGTCGGAGCTGTCGGAGATCTTCGCGGGGTTGCCCTTGCCGCTGCACGTACCGTTCGACGGTCTGCCAGTTTGCCCGCTCGCCTACCGTGGCTACATAGTACCCACGGTCCAAAACTCTCCACCCCACAGTACCCGCTTCACCGCAGGCTTCCGCCGAAAGATCTTCAGCGCCATGATGCTCTTGAACATCTGCATAATCCGTCCTGGAGCCATTGGCGGATGCGCGATGCAGAGCAGATGCATGTGTTTCTTGTCCGTGCCAATCTCTTCTATCTCGAGCGGAAACCGTTCCGCAATCTCGTTGTCCGTCTCCTGGATGATCGTCATCACCGCCTCGTCCCCTAGTCCGCCATGCTCCGGAACGCAGCAGAGATCCGTATCCCCGAGGCTACAGGGAGTCACAAGTTCATTTATTGTTAGGCCGGGAGAAATGATGCTAGGAATGTTTCAGGGAGTAGGCTTTGGCCAAGGCTTCCTTGATGGCCGAACTGACAACATTACGCCCATTTTCTATGTTCTTTTGCATGGCCTTGCGTGCACCCAATATATCCTTGGCTTTGATACGAGCCAAGATTTCTAGATGCTGATGACATGTATCTTCAGTCCGCTCTGGCCTGGCGAAGTCAATCATGCGAAAAACCAACAGCCGTTCGTTGATGACGCGGAGCTCATTCAAAAGCATTCTGTTACCAACCGCTTGAGCAAGTGTTTCGTGAAACTTCGTGTCTAACTCGGCAAGCTCCTCACCTTTGCGAGGATGGCCATTCAGCAAGACAGTCCAAGTTTGCCTCAGGCTCTTCACTTCCTTGATCGGTTCGTCACGTTCGGCTAACTGTTCCACCACGAACAATTCCAATGCCAAACGAAGATCATACACTTCCAGGATTTCGTGAAGGTTTAATTGTTTGACCACATAACCGCGATTCGGCTTTTTTACCAAAAAACCGTTCGTCGCCAGCGCACGCAGAGCCTCGCGCACCGGACTGCGGCTGACGCCGAATTCCTCGCAGAGGGTCTCTTCGGTCAGCCAGTATTCGGGCGGGTATTCCCACCTGATAATCCGTTCTTTTAGTGTCGAGACAATCGAGGTACTGCGACTTGAATGTTGTTTTCTGTTCATTCGATCAATCCATCAACCAGATTCCATGAACGACCTGCCTTAGCCCAACGAACTTCCGCTCTGAAACTCCTCGTAACGAATGGATAAGCCTACATCGGCGGCAGCGGGCTAGAGTCGTTTCAAAGCCTCCTCAGCAAAACTCCTTCTCGTGATTTACCGCCGAAAACCATCGATTAGGGCACCTCTATGTCGCGGGGATTGTATTTCGCGGC
>JANYEF010000039.1 GCA_025363325.1 Nitrospira sp.
TCTTCGAGGTCAAGTCGACCAACGGCGACACCTACCTCGGCGGCGACGACTTCGATCAGCGCGTGATGGACTGGTTGGTCGATGAGTTTAAGAAAGATCAAGGCATCGATCTTCGAAAGGATCGGATGGCCCTCCAACGCCTGAAAGAAGCGGCAGAGCGCGCCAAGATCGAACTCTCCTCGTCACAGGAGACCGAAATCAATCTGCCCTTCGTCACCGCAGATGCCAACGGACCGAAACACCTGGTTACGAAACTGACCCGCGCGAAGCTTGAGCAAATGGTCGATGACCTCATTCAGCGATCGATTGAACCCTGTAAGAAGGCCCTGTCCGATGCCGGGGTGACGGCCCGCGACATCAACGAAGTCGTCCTCGTTGGCGGCATGACCCGCATGCCGAAAGTCATTCAAGCCGTTAAAGAGTTCTTCGGGAAAGAACCGCATCGGGGTGTGAATCCTGACGAAGTCGTAGCGATCGGCGCCGGCATTCAAGGCGGCGTGCTCAAGGGCGAAGTGAAGGATGTGCTGCTCCTCGACGTGACGCCGCTCTCGTTGGGCATCGAAACCCTCGGCGGTGTCTTTACGAAGCTGATCGAGCGGAACACGACCGTCCCGACGAAAAAAAGCCAGGTCTTCTCAACGGCTGCCGACAATCAAACGGCGGTGACCATTCGAGTCTTCCAAGGCGAACGCGAGATGGCGAACGACAACAAGCTCCTCGGCCAGTTCGACTTGGTCGGCCTTCCTCCCGCCCCCCGTGGAATGCCGCAAGTCGAAGTGACGTTCGACATCGACGCGAACGGCATCGTCCATGTCTCGGCCAAAGACTTGGCCACACAAAAGGAACAGTCCATCAAGATCACGGCGTCCAGCGGCTTGAGCAAGGATGAAATCGAGAAGCTACTGAAGAATGCACAGGCCCATACGGAAGAGGATAAGAAGCGACGAAAGACCGCCGAAGCCAAGAACCAGGCCGACACCCTGATCTACCAGACGGAAAAAAACCTGAATGAGCACGGCGACAAGATCGCCGCGGAAGACAAGACCAAGGTCGAGGAAGCGGTGGCCGCACTGAAGAAAGCGATGGAGGGAACGGACCCCGAGGCAATCGAGTCCGCCACCCAAACATTGACGACCGCGTCCCACAAACTCGCTGAGGAAATGTATAAGAAAGCTTCGGCATCGGCTGCACCAGGCAGCGGCACCGACGCCACAGGTGGAACCGGAGCCGGCGAGACCAAGACGGATGAAAAGGTTGTCGACGCAGAATTCGAAGAAGTGGACAAAGACAAAAAGTAAGTTAGAATACCGTCAGTGAGACCGAGCTTCGTCGATGCACGGGGCTCGGTCTTGTTGCACTGTCACCCAGAGAGATGGCATCCGTGTCCAAGCGCGACTACTACCAAACTTTAGGCGTCGAGCGAACCGCGTCCGACGACGAACTCAAGAAGGCCTATCGAAAGATGGCCCGCCAACACCATCCCGACCTTCAGACGGGAGAGGCCCAGAAAAAAACGTCAGAAGAAAAGTTCAAAGAAGTCAACGAAGCCTACGAGACGCTGAGCGACCAGGACAAACGGAAGCGCTACGACACGTTCGGTCACGCCGGAGCTCAGCAGGGTGGCGGTCCGGAGGGCTTCGGATTTGGCGGAAGCGGATTCGGCGAGGCCTTCAACGACATCTTCGAGGATTTTTTCGGGGGCCAGCGAGGCGGCAACCGGGCGGAGCGCGGCAACGACCTCCAGTACAATCTAGAACTCACCTTCGAAGAAGCCGTCTACGGGAAAGAGGCCAAACTCAAAATCCCGCGATGGGAAGTGTGCACCGACTGCAAAGGAACCGGCGCCAAGAGTGCCGCGTCGGTCAAGACGTGCCCTAGTTGCAAAGGGGCCGGACAGATGCGGTTCCAGCAAGGATTCTTCAGCATCACCCGTCCCTGCGGCCAATGCGAGGGCGCGGGACGAATCATCACAGAACCCTGTCCAGCCTGCCAAGGCCGTCAACGCATCTATCGAGAACGGACCATCGCCGTCCACATTCCAGCCGGCATCGAGTCAGGCATGCGCCTGCGCCTCTCGGACGAAGGGGAGCACGGAGTCAACGCAGGCCCACCCGGCGATCTGTATGTGGCGATCACCGTCAAGCCGCACCCGATCTTCCAGCGCCAAGGACACGATATTCTCTGTGACGTCCCGATTCAGTTTGTTACAGCCGTGCTTGGAGGCAAGATCGAAGTCCCCACGCTAAAAGGCAATACCATCATCAAGATTCCTGCCGGCACGCAGCCAGATAAAATCCTGCGCATCAAAGGCCTTGGCATTCCCAGCCTCAAGAGCCAGAGCACCGGCGACCAATTATTTGTCATCAAGGTTCAGATTCCCACCAAACTGACCGCTCGTCAGAAAGAGTTGCTCACAGAATTTGCCAAAGAGAGCGGCATGTCGATGGAAGAGGACAGCGACGGCTTCTTCGACAAGATGAAGACCTTCTTCGAATAGCGCCGACAGTCATCGCCCAGACACCCGCACTATGTCCACGTTCTTCGTCACCCCTGACGCCATTACTCCACCGACGATCCGCATGACTGGCGACCTCCTCCATCATCTCCGCGATAGTCTCCGCCTGCGCCCGGGAGACTCCCTCACCTTGAACGACGGATGCGGAACCCGCTATCGCGTGGAAGTGACCCACGTCGACTCACAGTCCATCGACAGCCGCATCATCGATCAACAGACCGAACCAGTTCGCAGGACCTCACCGATCGTGCTCGGACAATCGTTGATCAAAGGCGACAAGATGGACTGGGTCATTCAGAAGGCCACAGAACTCGGAATCGCTACCCTCGTGCCCATTCACAGCACGCACAGTGTCATCAAGCCCAACCCGGAACGCCTGGAACATCAACGATCCAGATGGGAGCGCATTGCGCGGGATGCGGCACAACAGTCGGAACGATGGACCGTTCCCACCATCGCAGGCCCGGTAGCTCTTTCACAGATCTGCCGACAATATGCCTTGGCGCCTCTGAAAGGCATACTCGCGGAACGCTCCAGCGGCCCTTCGCTCGCCACCATACCGTTGCCACAGGACCATCAGCATCCGATTGTCTTGTTGGTGGGACCGGAAGGGGGATGGACAGCAGCCGAGCAGCATCTTGCACAGCAGCACGGTTTCCTCCCGCTCACTCTCGGACCACGAATCTTGCGGGCCGAAACCGCAGCAATCGCAGCGCTCAGCATTCTCCAATCACGACTCGATGAGATAGGATAGGACGTCCTGCTCGTTCGAAGTTCGAGGTTCGAGGTTCGAGGTTTCCGGAACTTCGAACCCAGAACCACGAACCACACTCCACGAGTGTCAACGGCCAATGGTCAGATGAATAATCGTGCCTTTCTCTCCGCTGGCCCAGCCCTGTATTCCATCAGGAAACGAAAGGCCGAACAGCGAGGCCTTAGTGATAGCACCCTGCTCGGTCCAGGTAAAACCACCATCTGTAGTCCGATAGACCATGCCCCGTTCCCCCGCAATCCATCCGGTCTGAGGGTCGGTAAAGCGCACTCGCAAGAGATCGGTCAGCTTGGTACAGGTGCGGGTGCAGGGTAACGTGCGATCGATCCATTGATGTCCGCCATCGGTCGTGTGGAAGATGGCGCCGGCGTTCCCCACGGCCCAGCCAGTCGATACGTCCGTGAAATAGACATCGAACAGGGTGGCAGCACCCTGCGTCTCTTGCGGGATCCAGGTGGCTCCACCATCATCCGTCATCAAGACGGTCCCCACCGCTCCG
>JANYEF010000201.1 GCA_025363325.1 Nitrospira sp.
GGCAACCCGGACGCTGACGCCATACAGCCAACGCCCCAAAGAATCCTCAACTCGAACCACCGGAGCCTTACGGGCCAGGACACGATGGAGATCTAGTTGGTCGCGTAGTTGCAGGACCGAAGAACTACAGCCTGCTTGCACGAGCAGGAGAGCCAACAGGGCAAATAGTGAATAGGGTAATCGCTGCATCGTTACCTCGTGCCAGGTAGATAGGCTGAAGGCTGTTAGGGGCAGAAACCAACTTCGGCCTTCAGTCTGAACACCTGGGTTTGGCACATTAGGTCAGTGCTTGCGTTCTTTCTGCATAATTTTATCGGTCCACGCGAGGAGGATAACGGAGCCGAGGAAAGTCATGTGGATAAAGATCTTCCACTTGATGTGTTCGGGATCTTCATTCTTGATGTCGACGAATGATTTGAGAAGATGAATACTGGAGATACCGATTAGTGAGGCTGCGAGTTTAATCTTGATGCTGCCGGGGTCGATGTGGGTCAGCCATTCGGGTCGATCGGGGTGGCCCTCTAAATCCAATTTGCTCACGAAGGTCGCGTAGCCGCCGATGATCACCATCGTGAGCAAGTTCGCCACCATCGTGACGTCGATCAGCCCCAGGACTCCCAGCATGAAGGTGGTCTCTTCTTGCTGATTGATGTGCCGGAGCATCTCCCACAGTTCGAGGAGAAACTTGTACGCGTACAGCAGCTCGGCCACGATTAAGCCGCCGTAGAGCGGGGCTTGAATCCACCGACTGGCGAACACGAGGGTTTCAAACCCATGCTCAATGCGGCTGATGGGAGAGTGGGATTGCTTCACTGCTGTGGGTTCTGAAGGATCGGAATGACTCACGCCGCGCTATCCTAGTCGGCGCGGGGGGGAGCTGTCAATTTAAACGACGCTACAGCGACGATCGGTGGAAGCACGACGATTGCGGAGGAACGTCGATCAATGATCGAGCATGGCAATGGAGGAGCCCAACGCTTCGATCTGGCTGTGAGGGACACAAAGAAGGCGAACGGTGTCGATCATCTTCTGATCCTCCGTGGCCTTGTCAAAAATATAATCAGCCCCGGCAAGAGAACAGGCGGTCTTATTGTCGCGCGAGGGGTCGTCCGTCACAACGATGATGGTGGGCGGAACCATCAATCGCTTGATCTGTCGGAGGACTTCGATGCCGAGACCATCTGGAAGCGAGGAGTTCAGGATCGCGACCTCGGGTTTGCGATTCAGAATCATCGCGGTGGCTTCTTCCGAGTCCGACGATTCCCCCACCACGTTCACGCCGGTAATTTTCTCAAGGCGCTTCTTGAGTCTATCTCGAAAGTGGACATCTGCGTCGGCTAGGATAATGGTCATACGATGGCTCCGAGCAGAGGAGAACGTGATTCGAAGCGTTCCCAATATGTAGCGTGAATAGAAAAAGTCGGCAATCGGACGAACACGTGTCGCCATGTAGGAAGATCCTTACGACGCATGGGCGATCAACTACGTGAGTAGGCGTAGATACTCGAACAATCCACAGACAACTCGTGAGCGATATCGGCTCTATGTAACCAAGTGATGGTCGAGTGCGTACCGGATCAGTTCGGCGGTAGTCGACAGCTGGAGCTTGTCCAGCAGTCTGGCTCGATAGGTACTGACGGTCTTGATGCTCAGAGCGAGAGATTGTGCGATATGCTTGACGGACCGGCCCTGGGCTAACAAGACAAGGACTTCGAATTCTCGCTCAGACAATGTGTGATGGACGGGACTGGTGGGATTCTTGCTCAGACTGCCGGCCATGCGCTCTCCGAGGGAGGCAGTGACATACATCCGTCCGGTCAGGACTTGCTTGACGGCCCTGGCCAGCTCTTCCGGTGCAGTCTGTTTGGTGAGATAGGCCATCGCCCCGGCACGGAAGGCCCGAACGGCGTATTGTTCCTCAGGGTGCAGGCTCAAGACCATCAGAGGGAGCTGGGGCGCCGTACTGTGTAATTCGCACAACAGTTCCAACCCGCTCTGATCGGGCAGGCTGATATCCACGATTGCCAGATCCCACGGCTCCTGCCGCACCGCAGCTATCCCCTTCTGACCGGTATCGGCTTCACCGATCTCGACATGAGGGAAGACCTCCTCAAGTATTTGTTTCACGCCCCGTCGCACGATCTCGTGATCGTCGATGACGAGAATTTTCACCAGCTGTGTCCCAATCATGCGACGATGCACTCCGCAATTGGCACGGAGGCGCAGGCCGTGGTGCCGACACCGGACGTTCCGACGATATGAAAGTGGCCACCTAGGAGAGAGGCCCGTTCCTGCATTCCTCGCAGCCCAAAGGAATCTAGCGTGGTCATCCTCTCGCGGCTAATGCCCTTCCCGTTGTCAGTCACTTCCAACTTTACGCTGTCGCCATCCTGGTACAGCCGCATGCGTACGTGCGAGGCGGCCGCGTGACGCATCACATTCGTCAGTAATTCCTGCGCGATTCGAAACAACCCGGCAGACGTTTCTGAGGGCAGCGCGATGGATGGCAACTCCGGCGCCACCTCTATCGCACAGCACGCGCCCGTCCGATGCTGAAACGTTGTGGCGAGACATGCCAATGCCGGGACCAGCCCGAGATCGTCCAACATCGCGGGGCGCAGGGCCGCCGCTGTGGCACGGACGGACTCCAAGAGCGCGTCGACGGATCCCGACATGGACTGGACTTTGTTCAGCAGATCCGTGCCGCCGGTTGAAGCAGGTGGCAACGTAAGTTTTCTGCCAAGCCACGCCAGATCGAATTTCAATCCGGTCAAGGCCTGTCCGAACTCGTCGTGCAACTCCCGAGCAATTCTGCGGCGTTCCTCCTCTGCGGCTCTCTGCGCCAGGCGAGCCTCGCTGCTTAATCGTGCATGGGCCATCCGGAGTTCTTCCTGTACCTGGGTATCAGGGACAATGGCATTACCGATGGCCATGAGACCGATCAGATGCCCGTGAGTCCCCAGCACCCGGGAGATATTCCAGGAGAGCATCGTCTGTGCCCCCCCGCGTGCCCGGAGAGGAACCTCAAGTCCCCTCACTTCCCTTCCCGCAGTGACTCGCGCGAGCTCGATCAGGAACGATTCCCGCGCCTCCATCGGGAAGCACAGTTCCACATAGCTCTGACCCAGCGCTTCGTCGGCTGTCCAGCCGGAGACTGTTTCAGCTGCGCGGTTCCACCCCAGAATGATGGATTCAGGCGAGAGAAGCAGGATCGCACTGTTGGAAGTCTCCAGGAGCGCGCGATAGCAATGGTCAATCGGTTCCCCTGGGTGGGAGGCCGGCTCTGGAGAACATAGTGTCTCGGTCCTGCTGTGCTTCCTCACGGCTCGACTGGAAGCGGGTGAAGATGAGTCCGTGATATGACGCGTGCGTGGGTGTTTCATATCGTTGTGAGCATCGGTTCAAGGTAGACGTCAGCGACGATGCAGGTGCCTCGACCCACCGTGGACTGGATGTCCAGGCGGCCACCGATCTTCCGAACCCGATTTTCCATCTGCGCGAACCCAATGCCCTTCGCCTGTTTGTACTCGGCGTCGAAGCCTGATCCATTGTCGCGAATACTCAGCCGGACTCGTGAACCGATTTTCCGAAGGGCGATCACAATGTGCGTGGCGTGGGCGTGACGGATGCAATTGCTCAAGGCCTCCCGGGTGATCGTGACGAGTTCCCGAGCCTCTTCGCCGGTCAGAATCTCCTCTGCCACCGGGTCGACCTCCACACATATCCGTAACTCATTCACCTGCTCCGTAGTCTGGGCAAGAGCCCGTAACTCGGAGACCAACCTAAAAGGATCGATGTTGTCGGATTCCACAATTAGGATTAGGCGTCGGATGGCTTGGATGAGCTTGTTGAGCTGGTCGGTAGCCTGATCGCGTGAGCGCGGCAAAGCTGGTGGCGCACTGCTGCGCAATTCAGGAATTTGCGCCAGGCTCAACCCGATCGCATACAGCGCTTGCAACACAGAATCGTGCAATTCCTGTCCGATACGGCTGCGATCGTGAAGCAGGGCGCTCAATCGTTCCTCGGATGACTTGAGAGCAGAGGCGAGGCTGTTCCCAGCCTGTTCACGCAGTAGGTGAGGAACAAGCTCAGCTGTGTCGTGGAGAATCCCTCGCGCGAGAGACGCACGCTGTTGCGCCTGCTTGCCAGAAGATTGCCGAAACCCGTCGAGAATCTGGAGCCCCCGCCAATCTTTCATCAGTTGGTTCGCCCTTTCAAACCCTGTGACGTGGAACGTCAACGGAGCCTTTCATCATCACGGACTCCTCATTTCGACTCAACACTAGTAATACGCGACTGCCATCCATTCCGTCACCTGGCGTATCCGCCAGGTGACAGAATGGATGTATTCCTGAGAATGCTGCCGCTCTATTGTGTGGCACGGATGGGCTTAACCAAGGAGAAACAGCATGCAGATACAAGCGGGTGTTGAATTCTATGAAGGAGACCTAGTTGTGAAAACGTTATCTACCCGTGACGAGTTGGAGAAGGCGTATCGTCTTCGACATAAAGTCTTTGCGGAAACACTCCAATGGGTGTCTCCAACCGAGGATCGGAAGGAGATGGACATGTACGATCTTTGGGGGACGACTATCGGGCTTGTCAGCCACGATGAGACACTCCTCGGCCTTGCCAGGCTCCTACCTGCTTCTGGGGAATTCATGCTAGAACGAGATCTGCGTGTGCTTCTTCCGCAGGGTCATGTCATACGCAAAGAGCGAGATACGGCGGAAATTACCAGGCTGGCTCTAGATCCAGCAATCAGGGATAAGGGCTTGTCTGCTCGATTGATGTTGACCCTTATCAAGGGTATCTACCAATGGGCGCTTGTCCACGACGTCAGGTATTTTTACCTTGAGGTCGAACATCGCTTCCTCCGCGTGCTCCTCGCCTTGGGGATCCCATGTGATCCATTGGGCCTACCTGTTGCCCTTCCTCCGGCGGGAGCCTTGTCGGTCGCGGCCACCATGGATATCATGAAATGCGAAAATGTATTTGCTCAAAAACGGCCACAGCTCATGGAATGGATGGCAACGACTGTCACGGCCGATGGAACCGTGATGAAAGGCTGCACGAGTCAATGGCGTGAAGTGGAACGGGGCTTCTCAACGCAGGCTGGGCGGTCAGCCCTTCTTCTACCAGCGGCATGAATGTGATTCTTTGAAAGCGAAAGTGCGGGGAGCGATTCGTAGGAGGGCTACGCTACTAAATTGGGAAGGCCGTGTTGGACAGCCACAGCCACAGCCTGAGTTCGTGAAGAGACATCGAGTTTACCAAAGATGCTCTCGATGTGAAAGCGAATGGTCCGCTCCGTGATTCCGATGATCTGCGCGATTTCCCAATTAGTTTTTCCATTCTTCACCCAGTTCAGGATCGTGACTTCGCGTGGAGAAAGTGTCGTCACGCACCTATCGGTTGACGTGGAAGTTTTTGACGCAGACCTCAGCAGTGCCAAGTGGAGGTGTTGGCCAAGATAATCCAAGAACTTCACGAACCGTGCGTGTTCAGACGTGTCGCCGCCTGCGAATGCAAAGAATGTGGCCACTCCACATGAGGGATCGAGTGATCCAGCTGTGACTCCGTCACTGAGCCCGAAAGAAGTTGCGGTCTCCACGAATTCTTTTTCACGTTCAGAGCTGATGTTGGCATATACCTGGCTCCAGACCTGCGTCCGTTGCGACTGCATGAGTGCGCGCAGAACCGGATCCACCTCTGCATAGCGGTTCTTCCAATAAAGATAGAGCCATTCTTCAGGGAAATTGACGTTCAACACGTCTGAGAAGCCTTCGAACGTGCCTTGTGGTTCAAGACGCACAAGACCCCCAATCACACGTTCAAACGGAAGAAAATTCTTGGCGCGAATCAGGACGTCCTTGACATCCTCGGGGGCTTCAGCTTGGACTGCGTAATGCATAATCTCCAGCAGGTGCTGAAGATCGTCTTTCGTGGCATGCTCAAAAAGATGAGCTGGGAAGGGGTGTACGCTGGTATTCATTTCTTTCCCCTTCACCTCTTCTCTTAACATAGCGGTCAAGAGATTCTCTACTCTCTCATATACTATAGCAAGATTGAAATGTCAGATAATAGGGCCATAAAAGCTATAGCGAGGGCCATTTGGCCCTATCCATAACACGTTAATTACACAACGGGGACTGGACAGAGCAAAGAGCCACCTTGTACCATTTGCCGTTTTTCCCACGGATTGAACGGAAAGGAACGGGAAGACTATGGTTTGGATAGTTTTTTCTGCGGTGTGGATTTCTGCCTTGATGTACCCCGCCATGACTTCTGCCCAGGCTATCCGATTTCAGCCGCAAGGAGCTGCGGCGGCCGGTCAGGGGAATGCGTTTGCCGCTCAGGCGGACGATCCCTCGGCCATCCACTTTAATCCAGCCGGATTGACTCAAGTCGATGGCGTCCAGAGTCTTGCTGGATCGAATCTCGTGGGAGGGTCGATCAAATACAAGAGCCCAGCGGGTCTTGATACAAGAGGTGATCTCGGTGGCAGTATCACCTCTCCACCTCCAAGCCATTTCTATCTGAGTGCCAATCTTG
>JANYEF010000096.1 GCA_025363325.1 Nitrospira sp.
CCGTCCCACGATCCACGAATTCGATCTCATTCGAGCCCTCCACCGACGTCATAGCCGCCGTACTCCCTCGGTGATTCAAGGGATCGGCGATGATGCCGCGATCATTACGTCACGAGCCGGCCAATGGACGTTGCTCACGACCGACCTCTTAACAGAAGGGGTCCACTTCGACCTCCGAACCGCCACGATGGCTGATATCGGCTTCCGCGCCGCAGCGGCAAATCTCAGCGACATCGCGGCGATGGGAGGCCGCCCGCAGTATCTGCTTATCGCCTTGGCCATTCCCCGTACCGGCACCAGCCGCCAAGTTCATCAGCTGTACCGAGGGATGATGGCCGCCTGCCGCCCGCACCGCGTAGGACTCATCGGCGGAGATACGTCGGCTTCGAGCGGCGGATGGTTTCTCAGCGTGACGCTGACCGGGATAGTTCCTCCCCGCAAGGCGCTGTTTCGGAGCGGTGCACGAGTCGGAGACTTCCTCTACGTGACCGGCACAATCGGCGACGCCTTGGCCGGGCTGAGACTCTTGAACGAACCGCCACCCCATGCGAAACGCCACACGCACACCGCTGCCCTCTCGACCAGGCACCGGAAATTTCTGATCGGACGGCACCTGCATCCGACCGCGCGCGTCGCGGAAGGCCAGTGGCTCAGTACCCATCGCTTCGCAACCTCCGCGATTGATATTTCAGACGGCCTCTCCGGCGACCTCCGCCACATCTGCGAGGAAAGCCATGTCGGGGCGGACCTCGATCTGAGCGCGCTCCCGTTATCGCCGGCCTGCCGTGCCTATGCAGCATCTCGGACGCTCGACCCGGTGGGCCTCGCGCTGACCGGAGGCGAGGATTATGAATTGCTCTTTACCGTACCACCACGACAGCGCCCGCGACTCGAACGGACAGCCTTCGAGCGAGGATTCTCCCTGACCTGCATTGGAAAAATTCATCCCCTTCGCTTCGGAATACAGGCCCTGTCCCCTCACGGACGGCCTCACCCGTTGGCGAACACCAGTTACGAACATTTCACGTAACCAGCGTCATCCACGACGGCCATGGCCAAGATTCCTTCATTTCGATCGCTACTGAAACAAGTCCTCCATCTGCGGGAATCGCCGCAGCGAACAGCGCTGGCCTTCGCCATCGGGGTCTTCATTGGCTTTTCCCCGGCCTACGGATTACACACCGTCATGGTGTTCTTCTGCGCATGGGCATTGAGGCTCAACCTTCTTGCGCTCATGGTGGGCGCCTTTCTCAACAATCCATGGACCGTGGTCCCTATCCTCGGCGCCACCTACTGGGTCGGTGCACTCTTACTCGGCCGATCGGACAGCCCCTCCTTCGACTGGCATGATGTGAGTTTCGGCGCGATCTATGAACAAATCATGCCCTACGCCGTACCCTTCTTTCTTGGCGGAATTGTCTTGAGCCTCCTCGGTGCGGCAGTCGCCTACCCACTCGCCTACTATTTTGTGGCCAAACATCGGCAGTCACATCCGTTAGACCCCATCATTCATAACGATTCGCCACGAAATCTTTGAGTGGCGCGCACCAAGCACAAGAAGCGAGAGTAGCCGGCCTCTGAGTTCTATGCCTGCCAGTTGCGAGACGAACAAGCTGCCGGCAGGTGCAAGGCCGAAGGTCTCAAGAAACCGGAGGCGTATTCGCTGGAATGCGTCGAGGATTTCTTGGGGCCGAGAACGACGCACATACCGGCAGATCGTTCGCCGCAGTAGCCATTGCCGCCCCCTCAAGAGATACGCTAAGATGATCGCTCGCCATGTCTGAATTCGGTCATCCATCCAATGCTCCCTATGATGGGTCGGCACTGATCGCCGATCCGATCCACCAATACGTCTCCTTCACCGTGCCCTTCTCCACTGCGGACCCGCACGAACGAACGGAAAAGGACCTGATCGACTCCCCCTGGGTCCAGCGCCTCCGGTACATCTATCAACTCCAAAGCGCCCGTTGGGTATATCCCTCAGCGGAACACACCCGCTTCGTCCACTCGCTCGGCACCATGCATGTGGCAGGCCGCTTTGCACGGCATCTCTATCCGTTTCTCAAAAAAGCCGTCAAGGAGGTCCCGTCAGCGAACTATGTCGAAGAATTTCTCCGCGTCACGGCGCTCGCGCACGACATCGGCCATGGCCCCTTCTGCCATTTCTTCGACGACAACTATTTGCACGCCTTCGGCGCCAGTCACGAAAAACTCGGGCAGATCATCATCCGCGACCATCTCGGTCCGATCATCCGCAAGATCCGTCGCAGCCCGTCTGGGCCCTTCGCCAAAGGCGAGGAGCTCAACCCCGATCAAATCGCGCATGTGATCCTCAAGGAAAAAGGCAAAGACAACTCCCGCATTCCAAAATGGCTCAACATGCTCCAACCAGTCATTTCAGGAAGCTATACCGCGGACAACCTCGACTATGTCCTGCGCGACTCCTATATGTGCGGGGTGGCGGTCGGCCCGGTCGATCTCTCCAGACTCATTCACTACACGATCACCACGGACAAAGGATTTACGATTCATAAGACGGGCCTTCCTGCCCTGCAGATGTTCCTCAATACCCGTATGTATCTCTATTCCAACGTCTACTATCACCGGACCACGCGCGCGATCGACATCCACCTCCGCGACATCTTCGGCGACACCATGAAGCTCCTGTTTCCCCACGATCCTCGCAAGAAAATGGACGAGTACCTGACGCTGACCGACTGGTCCTTGCTTGAACAGGTACGGGGATGGAAGACCTCGCGCCATGTCACCGAACGGCGCCTGGGTGCAGAATGGCAGCGGATTCTGAGACGAGATGTGAAATGGAAGATGGCCTACAGTGCCGTG
>JANYEF010000213.1 GCA_025363325.1 Nitrospira sp.
GTCAGCGGGGCATGTCGAGCTCTCGGGGTCTCGTAAATCCTCCGGGAAAATGTAACTGCCAATCAAGAACTGGCACTCGCAGCTTAATACCCTGCGACGTTCCTCCACCTGAGGCCCGCGGGGGTGGGCGGAGCGCGATACAGCGGGCTGGTCCAAAGCTGGTGCTCAGCGGCTGAGGACGAGACAATACTGGGCTAGCGGCCAGTCTAAGCTAGCCGGTGGGCGTGGGTGGCTGCGAAATAAAAACGATCGGCTACACATGTAGATCCGTTGCGCTGACGGTCTTCGGACCCGGGTTCAACTCCCGGCGCCTCCACCAAACGACTACAGCCGTTCGACTGACCTTCGGTCGAACGGCTGTGCTGTTTTCTGAGGAGGCTATCGATTGTCAGCGCTCATCCTACAACATCTCGCTCCAGGGTGGACTCAAGGCGAACGCGGCATTGATCAGTCCGACATGGGAGTAGGCCTGGGGGAAGTTGCCGAGCTGGAGGCGAGCATGCGGGAGAAAATGCTCTGAGAGGAGCCCGACACTGTTGGCGGCCGTCATCACTCGCGACATGACTTGTTGAGCCTCGGACAAGCGACCGAGCTTCACCAGCGCCTGGACGACCCAGAATGAGCAGATGACGAAGCCAGCCTGCGGCGTGCCGAAATCGTCTTGTCGCAGATAGCGATAGAAGAACCCTGTTTCCCCACCACCATTCCTCACCACGAGTTCCCGTAAGATTTCTTCTATTGTGGCTTCACAGACCTTCCGGTTGGGAAAGCCAAGAATCGCCGCCTGGGCAAGTGCAGCATCGTACGTGTCATCGCCGGGCCCATTGCGCAGGGCGCCTCCCTTGGTTGCGCCCTCTAACGCCCGGACAGCGAGAGTGCGCGCGCCATCCAGATCCACGGAGAGCGACTGAAGAAACCCCGCCCGCTGCATGCGTTCGGCTCGATCCAGACCGGCCCAACACATCAGGTTGGTGAAGGAATGTTCTTTCCACCCGTTGCGGATCTCCCACAGACCGGCATCAGGCTGGGAAATACTCCGCATGCAGAGGCGGGCCAGCTTCGCCACCAACTCGTCGTGTTCCTTTGTTCGTAGGTCGTAGAATCGATTGTCGAAAAAGATCGGCGCCAAGGTCAGGATCATCTCTCCATAGACGTCATTCTGGACGTGCTCGGCTGCCTGATTGCGACTTCTTACCGGTCGGCTGTGTGCGAATCCCTCCCAGTTCTGATGTTCTGCTTCGGGGATTGGCAAGTCTTGGCTCAGCGAATACACGGGCGAGAGACGGTCTTGAGGTTGATCCAGGGTGTAGGCGATGTTGAGAAGAAACTTGAGAAAGCCTTCCATTTCTTCGAAGTGGCCGAGGTTATGAAAGGCGGATAACGAAAAGTAGGCGTCACGCAGCCAACAGTAGCGGTAGTCCCAGTTTCGTCCTCCTCCAGGTTGCTCGGGCAAACTGCTCGTCAGCGCGGCGAGGATCGCGCCCGTGTCTTCGTAGCAGTGGAGTTTGAGGGCGAGGGCTGAGCGAATCACCTCTTCCTGGTAGAGCACGGGGATGGAGCAATGCTTCACCCAGGTCCGCCAGTGTTTGGCCGTTTGGTCCAGGAATTCATGGCTGGCCTTGACGATGTCATCTTCAATCCCAAGCCCCCAGGTCAATGCGAAGTACATCTTTGAGGTGAGCGCGACAGGAGATTCCTCGCAGAGATACGTGAGAGGCATGTTGGTGAGCAGGCGTAAGGGCTCCCCACGAATGTCGTATCGCACGTGGCTGCTGCCGCGAATTAAGCGGGCCGGCTCTTTTTCCCAGCCAGAGACGGGCCGACAGCAGGCGCGGATAGAAGGTGTCCCGCTGAGCGGTTCCACTATGCGAAACAGCGCGGCTGGTCGGTAGATGCGCCCATATTGCTCGAAGCGGGGGCAAAAGTCGGTGATCTGGAACGAGTCGCCGTTTGGAAGCGAGACCGTAGTGACCAGGATGTTCGTATTTGGCAGATAGCGCTGCGTCGTGGCGACTTTTTCAGAAGGGGCGGATGAGGAAACTGAAAAGTGTCCCCCTTCCGGGTCCAGGATTCTGCCGAAGATCGGAGGACTATCCGGCCTCGGCAAACACAACCAGTCGATGGAAGCCTGGTCGCTGATCAACGCAGAAATCTGACAGTTGCCGATGAGTCCGTACGGATACATGTGACGACAGTATTTGATTTTGCGGCCAAAGTAAACTAACTTGCTCCTATGAATCTCTCTCTGCGATTCGTCCTTCCGTTGGCGCTCGTGTTGGCGTTGATCGCGTATGGAGTGATCCCGCTCGTCGATTCGTTGACGTTGAAATGGTTCGTGCGGGATCTCGAGATTCGGGCCAATCTGATGGTCAGTACGATGGAGGGACCGCTCTCGGAACTTTTGGTATCCAACTCGAAGGACAAGATTCATGCGTACTTCACTCGCATTATGCAGGATGAGCGGCTGTACGCTTTGGGCTTCTGTGATCTGAACAACCGCCTCCTATATAAGACCCAAACCTACCCTGACGAAGTGACCTGCGAGAGCACTGCCAGCCTAATGCCCGATTCGTTTACCGTGCTGAAGTTGAGCCGCGGGCCGCTGCACATGGCTTCGGCCTCCATTGAATCGAAGGGACACTCGGTCGGACGTCTTCTGCTCCTCCACGACATGAGTTTCATCCAACAACGCAGCAGCGATACGAAGTGGTACGTCTTTTATTTGTTTGCGGGTCTCGGCGCGGTCATCTCGCTGGTAACCGTGTTGGTCGCGCACCTCAGTTGGAAAGGGTGGGTGGCGGGGGTCCGAGCCATGCTGAAGGGGGAAGGACTTCTGACTCCCCTGACGCAGGAACAGCAGGCGCCTGAACTGCGGCCTCTAGCGAAGGATTTGCGATCGTTAGTGCAGGCGCTCGAAGCTGACCGTCGGATGCGCGATGAGAGTCAGATTTCATGGACCCCGACCAGCCTCAAGACTATTCTTCACGAACAACTCGCCGGCGATCAGGTGCTCATTGTGTCCAACCGCCAACCGTATGTCCACAACTGGCGAGACGAGAAGATCGAAGTGCAGGTACCGGCAAGCGGATTGGTCTCGGCGCTGGAGCCGGTCATGCGTGCCTGTTCCGGGGTGTGGATTGCACATGGCAACGGATCGGCCGATCACGATGTCGTGGACGGGCGCAGCCATGTCGGTGTGCCGCCGGAGCGTCCCGCGTATGAGATTCGCCGCGTGTGGATAACCCCAGAAGAGGAAGCCGGTTACTACTATGGGTTTGCGAACGAAGGTCTCTGGCCCTTGTGTCACATCGCCCATGTACGGCCCACGTTCCGCTCTTCGGACTGGAAGCACTATGTGGCGATTAACGAACGATTCGCTCAGGCCGTCCTAGAGGAAGCCACTACCGACAATCCGGTCGTCCTAGTACAGGATTACCATTTCGCCCTGCTTCCGAAATTGATCCGAGACAAATTGCCGAACGCGACGATCATCACCTTCTGGCACATTCCCTGGCCGAACGCGGAAAGTTTTGGGATCTGCCCCTGGCGCCAGGAAATTCTGGAGGGGCTCCTGGGAAGCAGTATTCTTGGGTTCCATACCCGGGTTCACTGCAACAATTTCATCGACAGTATCGATCGGGTTCTTGAGGCGCGCATCGATCGGAACAGCTCAACGGTGTCGTATGGAGGAAAGCTGACGGCAGTCAACCCCTATCCGATCTCCATTGAGTGGCCTTTGCGTTGGATCCAAGACCAGCGGCCTGTGTCGGAGTGTCGGACACGGGTGCGGGAACTCTATGGGCTGCCGCCTGACCGCCTTGTGGGCATCGGGGTCGAGCGGCTGGATTATACGAAAGGCATTCTGGAACGGTTCATGGCTGTTGAACGGTTGTTGGAACTCCAGCCCGAATGGATCGGCAAATTCACATTCATCCAGATTGCCGCTCCCAGCCGCGCGATCATCGAACAGTACCAGCATCTCACGAGCCAGGTGTTTGCATTGGCCGAGCAGATCAACAAGCGGTTCGGGCGGGATGGCTACGAGCCGATCTGTCTGAAAGTTCAACATCACGAGCCGCCTCAAGTCTGCGAATGTTATCGCGGCGCGGATGTCTGTGTGGTCAGCAGTCTCCACGACGGGATGAATCTGGTCGCCAAAGAGTTTATCGGCGCCCGTGATGACGAGCAAGGCGTCCTGATCCTCAGTCAGTTCACGGGAGCCGCCCGTGAACTGACTGAGGCACTCGTGATCAACCCGTACGACATCGATCAGTTTGCCGCCGCGCTCCACGTGGCCCTGACCATGCCTAAGGTAGAGCAACGTGCTCGGATGCGGAGCATGCGAGGGCTTATCCAGGAATTCAATGTCTACCGCTGGGCAGGACGCATGCTCACGGATGCAGCCCGTATGAGACAGCGGGAGCGGGTGATGAAGCAGGTCGGGCGTACGAGCTTGCTGAGTTGATCGACTGACCATGGAATATCTTCTGACGGACAGGGGTAGGAGTGAGCTAGAGGCACTCCTGACGGTTCGTTCTTTGTTTGCCTTTGATTTTGATGGAACGTTGGCGAAGATCGTTCGCGATCGCCACACCGCACAGCTGGGACGGCCGATCCGCCTCTGGCTCGGAGAACTAGCCAAGCGCGCTCCGACGGCCATCATTTCCGGGCGTTCCGTGGAGGATCTGCGGGTACGTGTCGGCAACACAGTACCCTACCTGATCGGAAACCATGGGTTGGAAGGTCTTCATGTGACGCAGCAGGTCGTGCAGCAAGCCCAAGACACCTGCAGAGGATGGAATCAGCTCATCGAAGAGCGATTCGGTACCGAGCTGACTCGGTGCGGTGTGTTCGTGGAGGACAAATCCTATTCGCTCTCGTTCCATTACCGGAACGCGGGTCGGAAGGACGACGCCCGGGCGCTCGTCTTCCACGTCTTAGCCGAATTGTCTCCCCTCCCTCGCATAGTCCTCGGGAAAGCTGTTGTCAATGTGGTGCCGGCGGCTGCACCGCATAAGGGCGCGGCGTTGTTGGAGTTGATGTACCAACTCAACTGCACCGCGGCCCTCTACATAGGCGACGATGATACCGATGAAGATGTCTTTTCTCTTCCGGATACGCGCATTCTAACAGTGAGGATTGGCAAGAATAAAATCTCGGCCGCTAGGTTTTTCCTAAAAAGGCAAACAGAAATCACGGAGGTGCTGCGGTCTATTGTGAAAACTGTTGACCGACACACTCACATCCGGGGAAACCGCCACGGCGTTGGGCTGGCGCAGACCACCAATGGGGTTGAGTAATCATCCCCATGCCGTTGCGCTGACGGTCTGCGGACCCGGGTGCAACTCCCGGCGCCTCCCCCATGCGACTCGCGGGGAATGGGATGTGGCCACCCGTTTCCCGCTCGCGCAAGGCAAGCCACATGCGGTCACACCTGTTTCGCTGGTGAGTCGCATGGTGCCGTCTCTCCTCTTTCTTGCCGAGGTCTCCCCACCGTCACGCTAGATTTGCCCTCCTCCCTTCCGGTACCCTGATCGGTCTGCCATGCGTGGGCGAGCGGTGTTCTTCCGGTGCGCGGTACATCTGGAGTGACATGAGTATGTGGGCTCGACGGATGGTCCCTGTCGTGTTGGTCGGTCTGTTGTTGTCGGGGTTGTCTCTGGGCCACGGCCTCGCCATGGCCGACGAACCAGTCCCCGTCAATCCTGAACCAGTTTCCCCGAAGCCGGCAGAGCAGACGCGACGTCCTGCGAAGAGAAGCCCGGCCCCGAAGGCCACGGCCCTTCCCAAGCTCCCGGCCGCGCTCCTCGGGCAGGATGGGGCGCCGATGGTGTTGGTGCCCGCCGGGGAGTTCACGATGGGGAGCGAGCAGGGCGATGACGACGAGCAGCCGATCCATCGCGTCGTCCTCGACAGTTTTTATCTGGACACGTTCGAAGTGACGAATGGGCGGTTTGCGAAGTTTGTCGCGGCGATTCAGAGTGAGCCGCCGTGGGGCTTTGCGGACCAGGAGACGCCTGTGGTCCAGGCCGATCGTCCGGTGCGCTGGGTGAACTGGCTGGAGGCGACGGGCTATTGTCTGTGGGCGGGGAAGCGCTTACCGACCGAAGCGGAGTGGGAGAAAGCGGCACGGGGCACCGATGGCCGCACATATCCCTGGGGCAATGATCCGCCGACGGCGGCCCACGCGGTCTTTGGGTTGAAGGAAGGGGACGAGACGGTGTCGCCCATCGGCAATCGCAACCAGGGGCAAAGCCCCTATGGCGTCCACGATCTGGCCGGCAATCTCTATGAATGGGTGACCGACTGGTACGACGAGGAGTTCTACACGCTGCAGCCGACCCACAATCCGCGCGGACCGGTCGAGGGCACCACGAAGGTGCAACGGGGCGGCTCGTATATCAATAGTCCGTATCGGCTCCGATCCGCCTTTCGAACGAAAGGCGATCCGACCGAGCATGACCCCCACGTCGGCTTTCGCTGCGCTCAAGACGCGCCGGCCCTGCCCTAGGCCGAGAGGCCTATCGTGACGACTTGGCCTCGCGTTTCGTCGGGCTGTTGGTCGGGCTGCCGGCGAGGAAGGGATAGACCACGCCGGCGATGGCGCCGCCCAAGATCGGGGCGACCCAGAAGA